>JAJYMU010000088.1 GCA_021786655.1 Bacteroidota bacterium | reverse complement strand
CTGTAGAGCGAACAGGCTGTTCGCTTTACATGCTCTTGATCATGTTCTATAACATGCTTATTCACTCATGTTACGCAAGCAATTCTTAATCGTGCTCATAATCTTAATCTTAATCGGATTTAGAACCAGATTACGAGCCTGCCTACCGTCAGGCAGGCAAGATTACGATTAAGATTATGAAAGTGCGTAACATCAGTTATTCAGAGTAAAGACAGGATTAAGAACAAGAGCATGAACAAGAGCATGAACAAGAGCCTGCCTCGACTTGCGCTGCCTCGATTCATCCATCGGGTCGAAGCGTGTCTGGCAAAGCGGGCATGAGCAAGAGTAAGATTTCACCTTTCTTTTTGCGTAACGTAAGCAGTCAATAAGTATCTCAACCGAAGAACGTGCTAGCTACATTGAAAAGATTGAGATCAACAGTTTTTAATTGACCAACAGCTTCCTCCAAACTAACAGCTACTATTTCTGTGCCTTTAAGCGCTGCCATTTTTCCCCATTCTCCTTTTTCAACAAGTTCGGCAGCAAAAATTCCAAAGCGAGTTCCTAATACTCTATCGAATGCAGTTGGACTTCCGCCTCGTTGAATATGACCTAATACTGTAGAACGAGTTTCAAATCCAGTTCTCTTTTCAATTTCTTCCGCAAGAACATTGCCTATACCTCCTAATCGTACATGACCAAACGCATCAGTTTTCATACTGCTCAAGATGAATGATCCATCTTTATCGGTCTTCTCTTCAGTCATTAATTTTGCACCTTCGGAAACAACAACTATGCTGAAACTTCTGCCTTCGGAATGTCTCTTTTTTAAAACGGCACTAACTTCTTCAATATCAAAAGGTTTTTCTGGAATCAAAATAATATCTGCGCCGCCAGCAATACCGGAATAAACTGCAATCCACCCCGCATGTCTTCCCATAACCTCAACAACAATTACACGATTGTGCGATTCCGCAGTAGTGTGAAGTCTGTCGATGGCTTCTGTTGCAATGTTAACGGCGGTATCGAAACCAAATGTAAAGTCGGTTCCGTACAAATCATTATCGATCGTTTTCGGAACGCCGACAACTTTTACTCCGGCTTTGAAAAGTTTAGCTGCAATACCCAGCGTGTCTTCACCGCCGATAGCAACGAGTGCATCCAACCCAGCTTCGTTCATATTCTGGATTACAGTTGCTTCGCCATTCGGAATTTTATAGACGTTAGTTCTCGAAGTAGCCAAAATAGTTCCGCCGCGATGAAGGATTCCGGAAACAGAATCTCTATTCAATGGAACGAAATTTTTCTCAAGTATTCCTCGCCAGCCTTCCTTGATGCCAACTATTTCATGACCATCTTGGATAGATTTTCTCACGACTGCGCGGATAACCGCGTTCAACCCCGGACAATCCCCTCCACCAGTCAGCACTCCGATTTTCATTTATTCATTTTCTCCGAATTATTATTAATGTGTGATTAAACTAATTTTAAATTGGCAAACTTAGAAAGCAGTTGCTTAGTGCCATGCTGTTCAAACGCAATGGTAACTCTTTGCATGTCGCCCGTTCCAATTATCTGAAGAATTTTTCCCACACCAAAAACAGCATGGGTAACACGGCTGCCGACACGTAACGATCTTCTGTCTTGATCAAAGTCATCGTAACTTTCCTGGTAGAACTCATCATAGAACGCTTTCTTTTTCCTACCGGTTTTCTTTCCACCGGCGCCATTTGCTTCTTCATATGTCGATTCGTCTAGTTCATCCAAAAATCTGGATTTACTTTGATAAGCAACTTCACCGAAACGGTAACGCGAACGCGCATAACTGAGGAACACTTTTTCTTTTGCGCGGGTCAGCGCCACATAAAATAGTCTTCGTTCTTCTTCTAATCTTGAATCATTATCAAACTTGGGGCTCAGCGGAAAAATATCTTCTTCGCAGCCTGTAACAAAAACAATCGGGAACTCAAGTCCTTTCGCGCTATGAATTGTCATCAATGTTACGGCGTTAGCTTTTTCATCATACATATCAACACCGGCAACCAACGAAACTTCGGAAAGAAAATCATCCATAGTCGCGTCTGGATTGGATTTGCTGTACTCTTGAACAGCAGAAACCAATTCTTGAATATTATCATAACGAGCTTTTGATTCCGGAGTACCTTCCTCTTTATAAACTCTTACAATACCAAGTTCATCTACTAATGCGGCGGTTAACTCACCGATTGAAAGTTTTTCTTTCAAGCCAATATATTTATCAAGCAACAACTTAAATTGCTTAACATTCTTTTGAATTCTCTCTTTCACTTCAATCACTTCGAACACGCGAGCCATAGTTGCAAAGAGCGTTAGATTCAATTTGCGGGCAAATGCAATCATCTTTGTAATCGATGTATTGCCGATACCGCGCTGAGGAAAATTCATGATGCGAAGCAGACTTTCTTCGTCATTCTGATTTGAAATAATTCTCAAGTAGGCAAGAATGTCTTTAACTTCTTTTCTTCTATAAAACTCCACACCGCCGACTATTTTGTACGGAATTTTTTCGCGGCGCAATGCGTCTTCCAAAGCACGGGATTGGGAGTTTATCCTATAGAATAACGCAATATCATTAAGCGAAAGTTTACGCGACGAAATTTCTTTTTTTATTCTTTTTGCAATTTGAAACGCTTCATCTTTTTCATCGGACGCTCTGATGATCGACAGCTCTTCACCATCGTTGTTTTCGGTCCATAGAGTTTTTGGAATTTGTCCCGTATTATTTTTGATAATGGAATCTGCCGCAGCAAGAATAGTTTTGGTTGATCTGTAATTTTGTTCCAGCCGGAAAAGTTTTGAACCTTTAAAATCTTTTTTGAAGTTGAGCATATTTTTAATTTCTGCTCCGCGCCAGCTGTAAATACTCTGAGCATCATCGCCAACGACACAAACTCTGTCCTTATTCGGACTTAAGAGTTTCAACAATTCGTACTGCGCTTTGTTCGTATCCTGATATTCATCAACCAAAATGTATTTGAACATTTTTTTGTATTTGCTCAATACTTTCTCGTTCCCTTCAAACAATTCAATCGGTTTCAAGAGCAAGTCGTCAAAATCCATCGCATTATTTTCGAACAAGCGTTTATTGTACTCGGCATAAATTTCAACAAATTTTTTGTCGGAGATTGTTACCGCAGAATTTTTAGAAAAATCTTCCGGCGTAATCATTTGGTTCTTCAAAAAACTGATTCTGTGCTGAACACCATTCGGAGTTAGGTTTTCCAAATTAATGTTCAGAATCTGCATGATGTTGCCGACAAGAGAACTAGAATCTTCGCGATCATAAATTGAAAAGTTTGGACGATATTGAAGTTTATCCGACTCAATTCTTAAGATGCGGGCAAAAATGGAATGAAAGGTTCCCATCCAGAGTTCCTCGGCTTTGCGACCGATCAGACCCCGGATTCTCTCTTTCATTTCCTTTGCAGCTTTGTTCGTAAAAGTGAGCGCTAAAATTGTTGACGGCTCCAGTCCTTTTTCGATCAAAAAAGCTATTTTATGCGTTAAAACACGCGTTTTTCCCGATCCAGCACCGGCTACAATCATGTGCGGACCTGAGTTATACTGAACGGCTTTTTGCTGTTCTTCGTTGAGTTGGTTTAGTATTTTCATTGAATGGTTGTTTTTTGGTCGGCAAATATACAAAAAACTGGAAGGATTTTACAATTTTATTTCACGCTAAACTTCCGGCGCATTGCGCCTGAGTCATTATCTCAACACAGCATGTGAGCGCAATTTTTGGTTTTCAGATCAATAGTTTTCCGTCTTTCATTATCAAATTTCCGTCAAAGTAAACGGTAGGTTTTCTAACAACGCCGTCAAGATGAATAGGAATATCTACCGACCCGCCCATTGACTTGTTATCCCCCAAAGCGATATGAATTGTCCCCATAACTTTTTCATCTTCCAACAAAACTCCGCTCAACTTTGCTTTGTAATTCGTTCCAATTCCAAATTCTGCAATGTTACGCGCCAAGTCTCCGTATTTGTTGAGCATCGCGTTCAATTTTTTTGCTTGCGGTCCGCCGGTAATGTTGAATGCCAATCCATCTTTCACTTCAATTTTTATCGGCTTCCCTTTTATCACGCCGATACCCGCCATTGAACCGTCAACAAAAAATACTCCGTTTGATTTTCCTTCGAGCGGTGCAAGATAAGCTTCTCCAGTTGGAAGATTTCCGCTCTCACCTTTTTTATGAAAAAGTCCTTTACTTGGCAACGCAGCTCGTCCGGTGATGTCCATTTCAATACTGGTACCGATTGCAGATGTTACTCTAACATGATTCACGTTGTCCAGAATTACTTTCAGTTTAATTGTGAGAGCTGCAATTCTTTTGTAATCTGCATTCAGTCCGCGGATCATTATCTCTTCGGTAATTCCGGGAAAAGTTGCAACCCTTGCACCCAAAGCTGAAGCGTTTCTTCTTGCGTTTGTGTGCGTAAGAGATTTTGCAGTCGGACACAAAACAACATCGAACAGTTTCATCAGCTCTGCAATCTGGGTTGGCGGTTCTTGTCCGTGCATCTCTCTTGATTTCATTTCAACGAACAATGATTCGTGACCTAACCTTAAGGCACTCTGATATAGTGAGTGACCGATTTTTCTTTTGAACTCGTCTGTGACAATCAAGACGGTTTCATTTTTCTGCGTGCCCATGCAATCGCGAACTGCGATTGTGGAAGCTTTGTCTAATTGCGAAAGTTTCATGTTTTTATTTTTAAAGTGGGAATCCGATGTTAAGCTGAACGGTTGCGCTGAAACCGCCTTTTTCTATTGCGTTCTGATTAGTATTTGGAAGCGGAATTACAATGTTCGTTCCGCCGCTCATCTTATCGATCTGAACAACAGTATAACCGGCAGTGCCTTCTACCGAAACGTAATCCGGAATGATATGCAATATCAAACCGGAACCGACAAAGTAGCCAACTTTGTTTTTGTCCGGTTTAAATTTCACTATGCCTTGCGAGACACCGCTCAAAAAATATTCTTGAGAATATTCTGAGTTATAGAACAGAACATTTCCTTCAACAATTTTCCAATCTAAAAGCGAGAATAATGAAACGCCGAAATCTATTCCGACTCCCCAATGGTTCATATCCAATTCATAGTTCTGTTTAACGGTTCCGTTCTGGTCTTGCGCAGTGAGACTTTGGGCTTGTTTCAAAAACTGGTAATAACCCTTTGCAGTGATGAACAATCCATGAAACTTCGCTCTGAAAATATTTGCGCCGATTCTGTATCCGGTAAGTTTCTTAAATTCTATTTTATTGGCGGGATCAATAAGTACGGTTTGTGAAAGGACAAATGAATTCACTCCGCTGGCATTGTACTCTTGCTGAGAATAACCGGCGTAGAAACCGCTCAAACCCAAGCATCCAAAACCAAACGTTTGTGCACTCGAAACTTTAAACGCAATCAGCGTAAAGAAAACGAGAAAATATTTCAAGAAGTTAGATCGCATTAGTCAGTTGTATTTACTTGAATACAATTTAATAAAAATTATTCTGTTTTGGCGATCCCTTTTTCCAGTCCATGTCCATGTGGTCCCATCTCGCTTCGGCGCAGCAAGAATGCGAAAAGCAATCCGATAAATCCCAACGAAGAAAAGATCCACATTCCCATTGTGTATCCGCCTGAAAAATCGTTTGCCCAGCCGATTAAGAAATTAAATCCGGCTAACCCGATGTTTTGAATCATCGTCATCAAACCGTATGCTGTCCCAAGTTTTGCTTCGTCAACAATAATTGCAACACTTGGCCACATAACAGCAGGTATCAATGAAAATGCAACGCCCATCATTGCCATGGGGACGTAAAGCGAGACTTTTGTGTAAGCCATCAAAAGGTAAACCGGAACGAGAAGCAGCGAGCCGAACATCATCAGCAGAGAACGTTTGCCGACATAATCAGCCATTAAACCAAAAAGAGGTGTTAACAGCATTGCCGAAAGTGTAAGCATGCTTGAAAGAAATCCGCCCATTTCTCTTGTTGTGCCGTGCGATTCCATGAAAAATTTTACAGCAAAAGTTTGAAACGGAAATATTCCGGAATAAAATGTTACGCACAGCAGAACAACAAACCAGTAAGATGTTGAGAATGAAAATATTTCTTTGAGAATGATTTTGTCTTGCTTAGGAACAGGGCGCAATGAGAAACTTCTTTCAGCGTATGAATCCATTCCCCAGTAGATGATAACCGATGCTACTGCGATTACGCCGGCACCGACGGATATCATCAGCGGATGCTGCCAGTATTCGTAAAGTGACTTTGCCCATGTAGGAGAATTGAGAGCCGCAAACGAACCGAGTCTTGCAAGCGTTAGGTTCAAACCAAATGCGAACGAAAGTTGTTTTCCTTTGAACCATCTTCCGATAACAGTTGTAACTGCAACAATCATCGACTCGGCGCCCAAGCCGAAAATCAAACGACCGGTCGCCATCCACGCAAGTGTGCTTGAGGTTGCGGTTATCGTTACACCGATCAAACAAAGCACGGTAAAAATAAATGTTGAAATCCGCGTACCGATTTTATCTATTATAATACCGCCGATCAGAACCATGACAGCATTAGTCCGCTCGCC
>JAJYMU010000316.1 GCA_021786655.1 Bacteroidota bacterium | reverse complement strand
AGCAGAATGTGGTTTATGGCAGCTCTCGCACCCGCTCGTTGTTACAGTAGTATAACCATTATGACTCCAATTTAAAGGTAGAGTTTTTGTAGACGACTGATGACCGGACGGATTAGTTGACCAATATTTTTTGTTATGACAATCTAAACAGAGTGCCGAGGATGAATTTGATTTTTTAAGAAACTTTTTTGTCACTCCGTCTTTCGATTCATTGTGAGGATCGTGACATCTTACACATTCCATCGGTACCTTATCGGATGGACGCGGATAATGACAACCGGAACAATTATACTGACTTGAGTTAAAGTGCGGAAGCCCAATTGAAATAGGATGATCGTCCGATAGTGTAGTTCCCGATGCACCGCCTAAATTGCTCGCCGCCGATGCCGAAAGAGACTGGTCGGCATCCAAATTTGAACTGCCGCTTACGTTAATTTGACCTGTGCTCATCGACCCAATTGCAATTGTTCCATCATGACAAGAAAGACATAACTTGGAGGATGTGTTTGGGTACTGCGCAAGATAAGTAGATGTGAGAGTACTGCTGGTGTACTGGTTGTAACTCACGGAAGAAAGCGTATGATCCCAAAGTTGTCTTACTTTTAGATTTCTATGCGGTAAGTGACAGAATTTGCAAACCTCTTGTTCCATGTTGGATTTTATTGTACCTGTTCCTGTTACAGAGAAATTATGCTTCGACTGGATTATTTGAGCATTAATTATTGACGCTATGCTAAAGAGTAAGGTAATATGTTTAACTAATTTGGGCATCGTCAAAATTATTTCAAGTACTCAAAAACTTGTATTCTATGATTAGCTGAATCTGAAACATAAATCCGATCATTCTTATCTATGAAGAGATCCGTTGGTAAATTAAAATAACCCAACCCATCACCTGAGCCGCCAAAAGCAAGCAAAAGTTGTCCATTGAAATCAAAAATTTGAATGATATCCAATAATGCATCTGCAACGTAAATATGATTCTCGCTGTCAACCGCTATCCCTTTTGGTCTGCCAAAACTTCCCACCGTATTGCCTGCCGAACCAAAACAATTAAGGTAATTTCCTTTCCCGTCAAAAGTTTGAACTCTGAAATTCAAAGCATCTATAACAAATATTTCTGGCTCGCCATGTTTTTCACTTTCATGCTGTATTGCCAGATGAACCGGAAAATGAAACTCGCCGCGGTTCGTTCCGTTTTTGCCAAACTTGAATTTTTCCTTTCCATTGAGATCAAAGACAACGACCTGGTTGGCACCCGTATCCGTCACATAAATCAAATCATTTTCAATTCTCAAAGCTGTAGGTCTAACAAATTTTGCATTCAACCTATACTTGAAATCCAAATCACCATCGTAAACAAATACATCGCGAATTACTGAATCGCAAATGTAGATGTCATTATTGTTTGCCGCGGCAACAGAAACGGGCGATACAAATGAAGAATCGTTAAAATCCTTTATGCAGTTGTACTTTTTATTTTCAAAATCAAATATGTGAATCCGGTTCAACCCGATATCTGCAACCAAAATTCTACCGCTATTATCAACCGTAATCCCTTGCGGTCGATCGATGAAGTTGTTCTTGTCTTTGCTGCCGAACAAAAAACTTACCACACTTTCGAAGAACGATTTTTTAGTACCCAGATCTTTTTCATTTGAAAACGAATAGAGAAACTTTATCCGTGCCTTCTGCGGCGGTTTTGGCCAAACTAAATCGTCTTTGCTCAACTGTTGCGGAAAAATATTCTGCACCAATAGCAGCGATAGTAAAAAGAATATATTTATTGATCGAGACATTACTCCATCATTCGAAATTAATATTAATTGGTCTGGTCACGGTAAAAAACAAATCGCTCCTTAGCAGTGTAGGATTCTGATAACCGACTTTCCTTAAAGAAAACGACAGAGCCCTGAAAGTATAAGTTACAACCACATCATAGCTGAACTCTTTTAAAAACCTTATTGGGTCTGTCGTCTTTGTTATCCTTCCGGCAATCGACATGTCGCCGATCAAGTTTGGTAATCTGACCGTAACAGAGTATCTGCCTATAGAATAAGTCAAATACTTGTTTGACTGATAATCATGTATGTAATTGAAACTCAGAAAGACGTTTATTCCTTTGGTCCACCTGTAGGTTACATCCGCCAAGAGTTGAATGTTTTTGTTGTAGTTTTCGAAATCACCCAGCGAATTATTTATGTTGTATGTATTGTTGCTTCTAAAATAGAGATTCGGAATTATGTTTGTCTCGAAAGAAGCGATCGCAGTATTTTGCAAATTCCGATCTGTGTTATCACCGTTTATTTTACTGTAAGCGAATTGATCCGACAATGAAAACCGGCCTAACTTTAGACCGTTTGTCGAGAAAGCAGCAGAAAATAAACCTTGATAAGTGCTTCTAACGGACTCATATTGCGTTCTATTATAAAAACCCTGTGCCATCAAATTCACATCTACTATATCATAGCTCTTTTGAAACCTTAATTCGCAGCTTAATAAAGTGTTCCTGATTATTTTCCGGTTCGCTTCGTAAGTCGACGCGCCTTCGGAATGAGAAAGAATCAATGTGCCGGAAAAATCTTGCGAAAAATCTTTCGTCAGTTGGTCGTTGACTGTTCCTTCGTATGACGAAGTGGAGTTATTATATTTTAACGATCTGAACTGACCGTTGACTTGATTAAAAAAACCATCGCTTATTCGTGAATTCCAAAACAAATTGCTGTATAAACTCTTAATTGAGTTGTCGTACATATAACTTGCATTTAATGAAATTCTATCTGTTTCATTAAGTTGAGTAAGTCCTCTCAGATAAGTTTCGTATGTTTCATACGTTCGTGCAGTTATATTATCGTTTCTGTTTCTATAAATGAGATCGATATTAAACTGTGTTTTGAGAATCTGCGGCGTTTCAATTGCAAGTTGTAAGTTTTGATTTCTTTGTTCGTACGGCTGAGTGGGATTTATACTTTCAGATTGCACATCATCGTAGCGCAGCGTAAAAAGATTAAGTTTTTCTCTACCGTTAACATTTATTTTGGGAGAAAATGTAAATCCCTTCGATTTTGAAAAATACTGGTTATTATAAGTCACTCCTAACGGCGCATAAACTGTATTTGTGTTTAAGGAATTCTTAACCGTTACACTAAGCGGAAAATTACTGCTCTTCAGCATATCTACTTTGCAGTCAAAAAAATTGTAGAACTTTTCGTTCAGTTTATATCCGTTCCCTTGATAATTGTTGCTTGTATTTCCATTAACGAAAGAAGAATTCAATGAAAAGCTTACAAGATTAGGATTATATATATAGCCGATAGTATTTAGGTCGATTACTTGACTGAATTTAGAGTAAACGCTTTCACTGGTCTTTAATGAATAAGATTGGCTGTTAAACTCTACCCCTAAAACTCCGTTAAGGTTTTGAATCTGTGCAAAACCTTTTGAGCATATAACCACTAGTATACCGCCTATCAAAACCGAATATTTCCAAACGTAATCCAATAGCATCGCAAAAATCTCGCCTGCCTTTCAGCAGGCGAGCCTCTAAATAAATTACTTTGTATGGCATGTTATGCAAAGCGCACTGCCTGCATTTGATACTCTCAAGAATGTACCTTGAGCGTTATTATGCGGGTTATGGCACGAAGCACATTGCAAACTACCAGTGTAAAGCGGAACTGCATGGGCTGCGTCAACATAACTTGCACTTACCGGAGTTTTCAATGCACCGTCTGCGGTTGCCAGTGCAGCGTCATAGGTAAAGTTTATCGGGTGATCATTGCTCAAGTTTACACCCATATTATTATCGTTCGTACTAGAGATTTTCCCTGTAGCGTCAAGTTCGGTAGCTGAACCCATTGCTGGTGGTCCTAATGATGATTTGTTATCTAAACTGTTTACGGCTACCGTTCCATCGTGACAGCTCATACACAAATTTGACACCCCGGTACCGCCGCCAATATCTACTACGGTAGTAGTGTTCAAACTAGTGCTGGTGTAAGTGCCGTAAGTGGCTTGCGCAGAAAGCGTCTTATTCCATAAAGGTTTTGCTGTAAGGGTTTTCTGGTGAGGTGTATGGCAAAAAATACAAACCTGTGTCTCGTTAGTCGACTTGTTTGTAATACCTCCGCCGGTCGAAAGATCATGTTTACTTGCAACAACAGACTGTGCACTTACACTCGTGCACAAAAATATTGTAATTGCAAAAAGTGCTGCTAGTTTCTTCATTTTTACCTCCGTTTTTGTTAATGAATTTGAATTACTCATATACCTATAGCTTGTCGGCTATTCTTTATATTTAATCAGTTCAAACATTTGAACTCTATTGTTGGAAGGATCGACTACATAAATCATATCGTTGGTATCGATACAAATGCCCGCAGGCAGCCAAAAGTTACCCGGCTCTCTGCCGAAAGCTCCAACGTGAAGCAGCAATTTTCCTTCCTTATCAAAGATTTGGTAATTATTGAATGCAGCGTCTACAACGTAGATATTATTTTCGCTGTCTACAGCAATACCTTTCGGTCGTGTAAATTGACCGGGTGAGTCTCCTAATGATCCGAACTTAAGAAGAAACTTTCCCTCAGAATCAAAAACTTCTACGCGGGCATTTATAGTATCCACTACGTAAAGGTTTCCCGCTTTATCTATTGCGATATTTGTAGGATAATTAAATTCTCCATCAGCATTTCCCCTCTTGCCGATTGAAAAGAGATACTTCCCATCCAAATCATAAACTTTAATACAATGAGCTCTCGAATCCACCACATAAATTCTTTTCAATTTGTCGTTTACAGCTAATCCGGCAGGATTCTCAATGTCTCCGCTTTCACCAATTGCTCTTATGAGATCGCCTTCTTTGTTGTACACGAAAACTTCTCTTTGTTTAACATCGGATACATATACGTTATCCATAGAATCCAATGCAATGCCGATCGGCATTGTTAATCCGCTTCCCTGTATAAATGAAAGCTTGGAGTTTTTTAGGTCGAAGACAAATACTCTTGCCTGGCTGCTTTCAGTTACGTATACTTTTTTATCCCGGCTCACAGCCACGCCGTACGGCTTTTCCAATGCGTCGCTTTTGTTCTTGCCAATTAAAGCTTCTAAGAGGTGAGATTCTTCGCCTTCAACTGATTCGCGGTCGGAAAGACTTCGTAAATATTTAATTCTTGGCTTCTCCGGCGGAGCAGGCCAAACATATTCTTTCTGATCGACCTTATTCGGAACCGAAGAACATGCTGTTACAAATAAGAAGAGTGCCGTTATAATCAACTTTGCAGCGGCTGTGCGATTAATTCTAATACAATAATTTCTAACTGGTAACATATTTCTTAAACTTCCATTCTCATTATTTATTGTGACATTCTTGACATAATTGAAAATACCCGCCAGCTCCTACCAGCAGTTTGTCATCGCTTGCAAAGTGAGGTTGATGACAACTTACACATGAAAATTCTTTCTTAGTATCTCTTGGATCTTTTCTAAACTGGTAGGGATGAAAAACTACCGGATGATTTCCTTCAGATTTATCATCGTGGCAGGACAAACAAATCTGAACCGCTGTTTTCCTCAACAGATATCTATTTGCCGATGCATGCGGGCTGTGGCATATAGTGCATCTCTCGGTAGCTACCGGTGCATGAACGAATTTATTTTTAGCGATTCCGTCTTTTATATCATCATGGCATTCAAAACATACTTCCGATTCTTTTTCAACTTCAAACTTTGGCTTAAATCCGGATGAGGTTTGTTGATTATGGCAAGTCTCGCATTCTCCGGCGTCTACAGGTCCGTGAACAAAATTTTCTTTGTACATTGTACCATGACAGGATTGACAGGAAGATGAAGAAAGAACAGACGACTTCTTCTCATTCTCATTTTCATGGCATGAGAAACATCTTGTATCGTTCTCTGCAATGTGAAAAATATCTTTGCTGTATTCGGCTGGCGGTTTTTTGCTTTCAATCTCCAACTGATAATACACGTTGAGCGAATCCTTTAATATTCTGCCATCCTTTGTTTCCATATCATAATGAATTGCGTTATTGCCCGGTTCTAAATTTAGCGGGATTGAAATGATATCGTTTTGGCAATAATTTTTTCTCTTCCCAAAATTATTTACTTCAACAGGCAGCCAGCCCATAACTTTTACACTTGCAAGAAGAGCCTCTTGCTCTCTTAGTACTTTGATTGATGCTAAGGAAGTATCCTTTAAGATAATTTCCTTCGCATCAGCTTGTTTTTCGAATTGGAATAAATCCTCTTTGTTAATCAGTGGCTGATGGAAAGGTTCGGCAGAAACAGATATTCTTCCAAGTACAAAGTTTTGAGGAAGAACAGACGCGATTTTCTCGTTATTTGATTTTCTTATGGACGGTGAACTTAGGTCCAACACCATGGTTGTATCCCACGGGTTGAATATCTTAAAATTTCTTATTTGCAGTGTATCTACCCGGATAACGAATAGGAACCGGTCTTCATCTACCTTTGACGTCTTAGTTTTGGGATAAATAATTCTGAACGGTTCATTATCTAATTTGCTATTGGTTGTAAAGTTCAAAAGAAATAATGCGACAATGAAAACAGGAAAATATTTTTGTAGCATAAAAAATTCGTCACTCATTTTA
>JAJYMU010000301.1 GCA_021786655.1 Bacteroidota bacterium | reverse complement strand
AAGATAAACGCCGGGATATTTACTCCAATATTGATCAACGTAACGATCCGGGTCTTTCCAAACGGTTCTTATCATTGCAGGCCACGGAGTTTTAATAACCAAGAAACCTTCTTCATTCGGTTTAACTGGTTCGCCAGATTCATCAACAACATCCATTTCGATTCCAAAAAACGGTCTTGTGCCCGAACCCGGTTTAAGCGCAACCGACGGTGTGGGAGTTATCATAAACATTCCCGTTTCGGTTTGCCACCATGTATCCATGATCGGACATTTTTCTTTTCCGACAACTCTGTGATACCACTTCCACGCTTCGGGATTTATTGGTTCACCAACAGAGCCAAGAATTCTGAGCGAAGAAAGATTGTGACGATTTACCCACGCTTCTCCGAATCGCATCAATCCTCTTATTGCAGTTGGCGCAGTGTAAAGAATATTGATTCCATATTTTTCGATCATCAGCCACCAGCGGTTGGGATACGGAAAATTCGGCGCGCCTTCGTACATAAACGAAGTCGTTCCGTTCAATAACGGTCCGTACACAATGTAGCTGTGCCCGGTAATCCATCCGGGATCCGCTGCGCACCAGTATCTATCTTCTTCATGAATATCAAATACATATTTGAGAGTTGCGTAAGTACCAACCATGTAACCGCCGTGAGTATGCATAATTGCTTTCGGTTTGCCTGTTGTTCCTGAAGTGTAAAGAATGAATAACGGATCCTCAGCTTCAACTTGTTCGAGCGCGCAATTTTGTGTTGCTACCGGAAGGTTCATCAATTCATGATACCACATGTCACGCCCCTGTTCCATATTTATTTCTTGTCCTGTTCTTTTTACAACAAGAACATGCTCAACTGTACCGCATCGCTGTAACGCTTCATCGGCAATTTGTTTGAGCGGAACAATTTTGCCGCGCTGATATGCGCCGTCTGCTACAATTAAAACTTTGGAATTGCTGTCTTCAATTCTTTCGCTGAGTGATTCAACCGAGAAGCCGCCGTAAACAACAGAATGAATTGCGCCGATCCTTGCGCACGCGAGCATAGCAATAACAATTTCCGGAATGCGTCCCATGTAAATGGTAACACGGTCGCCTTTATTCACTCCCATGCTTTTTAGAACGTTTGCGAACTTGCAAGTCTCACGGTGAAGCGCAAAGTATGACATCGTTTTGCCTTCGCCGTTTTCACCTTCCCAAATAAGAGCAAGTTTATTTCTGCGGAAAGTTTTTGTGTGAACATCGAGACAATTGTAAACAATATTTGTCTTGGCACCGGTGAACCATTTATAGAACGGCTTCTTTGAGTCATCAATTACTTTATCCCACTTCTTAAACCAATGTAGTTCGTTGGCAATCTCCTCCCAGAAACCGGCATAATCTTTCTTGGCGCGCTTATCGGTTGCTTCCCAATTCTTTATATGTGCTTTTTCAATAATTTCTTTGGACGGATAGTAAACTTCCCCGCTAAGTTTCTGAGAAGGCATTGTATTCTCCTAACATTTATTTGGGAACCTTTTTTGAATTCTTTTCGTCATATCAGTAAGAATTAAGTTACTCTAACGTATTTTTAAAATCAATAAACGAACGAATTATTTGAAGCAAACAGAATATTCTAGTCAGATTTGAACCATATGAGACTCAGCAACAGATACGCAAAACTTTTCACTATTTCATTCTTTCTGTTCTACAGTTTCTTTACTGTCTTTGCAGTTTTTCATAATCACAACATTAATCTTCCCGGTAAAGATTCGGTAGTTATCCATCAGAAAGAGTCGAGCAATAATGCATTCGATCCGTTTATGGATGGAAATTCTCTTTGTCAATTATACCAGTTCAGCGCTGTAAAGGTTCTTCCCGAGATTGGCGTGGTAACAAATTTTGCTCTTCTCAAGATCGGAACAAGAATTCAAATCAAATATGTCAATCAATACTCAGTAAATATTTTTTCTGATCTAAACCTTAGAGCACCGCCAGCCGTCGCATAATTCAAATCTGTAGTCATCAATTCAAACTATTAATTAATAATTAGGAAAGAATTATGTCCGGCAAAATTTTTTATACCATTGTACTTGTTTCGCTTTTTCAATTTGTAACCTTCGCGAACACATCGCGGAACGGCAAGACGAGTGATACAAAATCGAAAAAGGGTGAAACAATAAATTTTACAGTCACTGTTACCGATAAGGATGCCTTGATTCCGTTGCAATCGGTAATTGTTGTAATGAAAAAAAACAATTCCATTATTGCTAAGACTTCCACAAATGCATTTGGACGCGCACAGTTCAATGATTTGGAAAGCGGCGCCTACAGCCTTTCAGCCTACTACGTTGGCTACAATGATTTTGTTGAAAATGTAAACGTTGATATGCTTCATAAAACTTACGATGTAAAGCTCAGTGAGAAAAATGTTGAGATGAACGAAGTGGTTGTTAAGGGTGATAAAATTAATAAAGTCGCTACTACTATAGATGTTGCAAACGGTCAGCAAGTATTTGAAGGTGCAACCTATCATGCCGCTCCAACTTCTCAGATGTCAACGCTAATTCAACAAAATCTTGCGGGCGCTGCGCGGGCGCCAACAGGTGAAGTTCACATCCGAGGTCAGCACGGCGAGTTCACATACTTAGTTGACGGTATTCCAATTCCCTTGGGAGTTTTCGGCGGACTGAATGAAATCGTTGATCCGAAAGTAATTACAAGAGTAAATTTTTTGACGGGAGGTTTTCCCGCCGAGTATGGAGGACAGATTACCGGAATAATGGATATTCAGAATAGAGTTCCCACCGGGAAATTTCATCTTGATTTCTCGACTTATGCAGGAAGTTATTTGACATCGAATAATGATTCACTTGGAAGCAGAGTCGGCACACTTAAAGCATTGAACTCCAACGGGCAAAGTCTTTCATTCAGCGATCACATCGGAAAGCTCGGTTATTTTGTTTCAACATCACGACAGGAAACCGATAGAAGAATTGATCAGCCGGTCCGGCAATTATTTCATGATCACGGTTTCGATTATTTCCTCTACAGCAAATTGGATTATTTGTTAAATGAAAACGACTACGTTACCGCCAATCTTAACTTCAGCAGTACTCAAGCTCAAGTACCGTACAATCCCTTAGAAAACTTTATGGCGGACGATCAGCACACTTATAATTCGTTTCAGACAATTTCATTTTTCCATACGATCAGCGCCGTACCCGATAAAGAGAGCAATCTTTTTATCGGCGCATTTGCCCGGCAAGGCGGATTAAGATTCCTTCCAAACTTAAACGACGATAACAAAGTTTATCTTAACAATGATACAACTCAAAGTTATGTTGTGGATCAGGATAGATCGTTTTCTACTTTTGGCATACGCACAAAATTTGATCAAAGCATTTCTCATCATTTTAAATATGCCGTCGGATTTAATTACAGCGGCACCGCTGGAAGAGAAAAATTCAGATTCTTCAATTCACTTGGCGACAAACAAATTTTATCAAACAACTTTAGCGGTTACGACTTCGGGGTATTCGCTCAATCGGAATGGCACCCGTTCGAATGGACCAGATTAGAATTTGGTTTACGATACGACTTACATAATGCACCCTCTATTGCCAATCAAGATCAGTTTAGTCCGCGCATAAAATGGAATTTCTTCATCGATGAACTTAACAGCATTTCTCTTAGTTACAGTAGACTTTTCATGCCGACGAATATCGAAAATTTGGGAGCCGTTGCCGCCGTGCTCGGCAGTAACGCAGCTCCGACTGATCCTGAAAAAGATAATCTTTATGAAATTGCTTTTATGCGGAATTGGGAAAACGGATTCATGACAAAGATAGCAGGCTTTATTAAAGATGCATCTCCCGGTCTCGATGATCAGACGCTCGGTTCCAGCACGATAAGAGTAAACGTGAATATCAATCAAGTCAAGGTGAGAGGTATAGAGCTTGCGTTAACTTACAACAGTTCTTCAATTCCCTTCTCCGGATTTCTGAATGCCTCCATCATTCATGCCTACGGAATAGGCCCAATTACAGGAGGATTCATTCCGCAAAACTTAAGCACTGTACCGTTTGACTTAGATCACGACCAAAGACTTTCTGCAGTGATCGGATTGAACTATCAGCCGGAAGACTGGTTTGTTAATTTAACAGGCACTTATGGTTCCGGCTTAACTAATTACAACGGCAGTTACATTTTCAAAACCGGTCTATTTGATTTGAACCAGGCTGCCCATACAACGCCAGCGTTCATTTTTAATGCCTCGGCTGGATACAAATTTAATTTAGGCGGCGGGCAAACTTTGGAACCGTCAATTTATATCACCAACATTTTCGATCACCAGCATCTTGTTAAAGGCGCCTTCTTCAGCGGCGCAAGTTATGAAGAACCGAGAAATCTAGTTTTCAAAATCAGTTATCACCTTTAATAATACTTGAGCATTGCCCGCTATTAATTTTATTTAAGATAACGGGGCTAGGAATAAATAGAAAATCAGCGATGATAAAGTGATTTAAAAATTTTCTTTTAATTCATAGTTAGTATTATATTTGCAACGAAAATTTCAGTATTGAGAGGTGGGCTTGTCTCGCCAACGGCGGATGAGTGGCTGATCTGTCGACTGATTAGTTCTTTCAAATAGTTTTCATAAACAAAAATTTAGTTCACGGAGAGGTGGGTGAGTGGCTGAAACCAACGGTTTGCTAAACCGTCGTAGTGGGAAACTGCTACCGCGAGTTCGAATCTCGCCCTCTCCGCAATTGTTCTTAGTAATCTTAATTAACAAACAATTGACAGTTCTTTTGTAAGAGAAGTAGTTTCATCCCGGTTTTCTTCAAGCTCTGTTCAATTTATTTTTTCAACATATTTATTAGGAGTGACTGCTCATGGCAGAGCGTGTACAAGGAACTGTTAAGTGGTTCAATAGTTCTAAAGGCTTTGGTTTCATTCAGCAGCAAGGCGGCGAAGATGTATTTGTACACTTCAAAGCTATTGTTGGTGACGGATACCGCACGTTGGAAGAGGGTCAAAAAGTTGAGTTCACAATAACTCAAGGCGAAAAAGGTCCTCAAGCCAGCGAAGTAAAAGTTATCAAATAAGAAAATCAAATCTCAAAACCAAAAAGCCTTCTCACAAGAGGGCTTTTTGGTTTTAAACGCCCCCGATCACAGTTCACTTGATAGAAACGCTGAATTAATTTTCAAGTTTTAACATGAATAATTTTCTTGATCTCACCGCGAACAAAACCGCAGTTACAATCAGAACTATTGTGAATACAATGCCGAATATTTTACTCTCATTGCTTGACGGAATTAAAAACGGAACAATTAGCGCGCTGGCATAATTAATCGAAGTATGAAACAGAACCGCGAAAAATAAACTTCCGTTGGTTTTAACATAGAGCCACGAAAATAAAAACGACATCGAGAAAACCGAAAGCGCAAACGACACGAACGAGCCGCCCTGCTGTGCCGCGCCCTCAAGCCAAAAGAGCGGAATGTGCCAGCTCAGCCATATTATTCCAATAAAAATGCTTGCTTGAAACGTGCTGAACTTTTTCTGTAGTTCCGGCTGCAAAAATCCGCGCCACCCAATTTCCTCTCCTAACGGTCATCCTACCACAAGTATCAGAAAAAAATATTGAATTAAATCTTCGAGCGCGGGAAGCTGCCCGAACACAATTGCCGACGAATCAATCACATAAGTAACTGAAGTTACGCACTTTGTGATTTCTTAGTGTCTTTGTGACTTGGTGGCAAAAGAAAACATAAGAAATTGAGCCACAAAGGCACTAAGTCACCAAGTTTCACTAAGAATAATTCATAAAATTCAACTTATGCGTAACTTCAGTAAGTAATGAGAACAGTTGCCGCGTACACCGCAACAATTAGAAAGAGAGCGAACAAATAATTCCGAGCGGAAGATTTCAATTGAATCAGCGATTTCAAAAGTTTTGTTAGACCGTTTTTGCCGTACACGATTGCCGTCACAACAAACGCTCCAACTGCGGGACCGAATGACCCCCAAAAACTTGTGGGAAATTTGAACGGGAGAAGATTCTTGCTTGATAGAATCATCAGCAACCATAAAATCCATGAGTAGAAAAATGTGACGACGATAAATGCAGTGATTGGATGAGACTAAATAAATTTTTTCATGGCTTATCCCCTTAGTCTGTTTGCGAAATAAGCTGTACCGGTGCAGTGCTGGGTTTATAATAAATTATTTTTCTAGTAGGAAATTCGTTTTTGTCTGCTAGAATTGGTTGTAACATTGCTATATCCGCAATTAAGAATTTATCACTAAATTCATTCTCGCATAACTACAATGCATTTAGTGCACAACATGAACAGTGCTGTTGGCATTGCTAACACAATACCATTTCATAAATGAAAATTACTCACTAATCCCACAAGAAAAAAATATATAAACTAAAGCTCCAATTTTGAACTTGCTACAATAATAAAATTGATGGAAGAGGTCTGACTGATGTGCTGGTTATATTTTTGTAAAATTACTTTTTGTTCTTGTTTGTTTTAAGTAAGAATGCTTTGTCTTACTGCGCCAGTAAGCCAATTCTTCTTCGCGCGTCATTTTAGATAATTTTCGACTAATTATTCTAGCCGCTCTATGTTTCATCTCTACACAATCAAATTTATCTGATATTTTCTTTTTCTTATCCATAGTTAATTACCTCCAAAGGAGAATGTATTGCTACTTGTTTATATCCACTGATTAT
>JAJYMU010000314.1:5539-6769 GCA_021786655.1 Bacteroidota bacterium | reverse complement strand
CTGGTAGGGAAAAATTTCTTTGAGGTAAATTATTTAAGCAATACCATCTTCTTTGCCTGAACAAATTCTCCAGCTTGTAATTTGTAAAAGTAAACACCGCTCGGTAGAGACGTTCCATGGAACGTCCCCACGTCAAACTTCACCTCATAATTTCCCGGCGCTTTTTCTTCGTTAACCAGAGTCGCAATTTCTCTTCCAAGCAAGTCGTAGACTTTCAACAAAACATGTAAGGGCTGAACATGTTCAGCCCCTACACTTGGGACGGAAAATGTTATTGTTGTAGCTGGGTTAAATGGGTTGGGATAGTTTTGTTCAAGGCTAAATTCGTTCTGTATTTTATCCCATTCATTATTTTCCGAAGTAATTACACCTCCGCCGTTTGTGGTTCTATAAACCACACCATTACCGCACAGTAGCCATCCGACATTTTCATCTAAAAAAATTATGTCCATGCCCCTTAGAGTAGTATCAACAACGTTAACTTTAGTCCAGCTTGTTCCTGTATCCTTGCTAAAGTATAGATTATAATAATCTGTAAGCCAGACTTTTGAGGAGCTGCCCGGAATAAATTCAATATCCTCCACCCAGCCGCTAAAAACAAATTTTATAGAATCCCAACCAACACCTCCATCTAATGTTTTATAAATGTATTTATATGGATGAAATGCTGCTAATCCTATGTTTTTATTATAAAATTTCATAACATCTATAAGAGGAAAAGGCTTAGCGATTGTGTTCCAGAAATTTCCTCCGTCTGTTGTTTTAAAAAGTTTTTGGTCAAGTAAACTGGAACGGCTGCTGAAAAAGTAACCATTATTCATATCTATAAAATCTATTCTGCGCCATCCATCACCGGAAACTAATCCAATAACGTTATTGTCTATAGCTTCCCAATCTAATCCACCGTTAGTTGTCTTAAGAATAAGTATCGGCTTTGACCGTGTTGGAGCGTCTCCCATTGCAACACCGTTCTTCGAGTCAAACATTTCTATATAATTCATGAAGTGTGTTCGAGTTGTATCGCTAAATTGTAGTTTAACGTTTTGATAATTGTTGGTTAACTTGACTATTTTTCCTGTGTAAGTGCCAAGCCAAATATTATTCTTGTCTATCATCGAAATATGATATGCCTCGCCATATTTTTTTTCGTCAAAAGAAACTTCTTCCCAATTATTTCCTCCATCCGATGTTTTATACAAACCGGTTCTTATTGATATTATTGCATTCAAA
>JAJYMU010000314.1:0-5529 GCA_021786655.1 Bacteroidota bacterium | reverse complement strand
CTATCTATCGCGCTAATTGAGTTTGGATAAATCCAATCTTTGGGTAAGCCGTTGGATTTATTTACCCATTGAGCTTTTGTGGTGAGAGTAAAAAACAAGAGTAAAATTGCGGTAATAATTATATCCTTTTTCATTTCAACCCCGCGTACTTAATTAACTACCGCCGTAAATGCTGCAACTAAGTATGTTAAAATATTACCTATTATGACTGGCTTGTAATTGAAAATAAGACAAAAGCCAAGAATCAATTCTAGAAATGGCAACGAGTAAGAAAATATCGGTATTAAGTATGTCGGCAATAGTTCAAAGCTGGTTATGGATTTTATAAAACCTGAAAGGTCAAAAAGTTTTAAGGAACCCGAGAGAACAAAAACGGCGCCAAAAATTATTCTGATAATACTCGCGATTTCGTCTTTACCAATATATTTAAGAGGATTTCGCATTGTCTCCTCCAAAGAATCAGAACCGGTAAAGAATCCAAGAGTAGAATTTTTACTGCATAATCGAAGGGGGGTAGAACATTTTGATTTCGAGGCTAAAGTAGAATAATAATTCTTAGAAGTCAAATCATTAACTAGTACACGTAAGCGGCGGCTCCGACTCTGCCTCTACAAGTCGAGGCAGACACATCGGCTGTTATTTTGTTGATATAGTTTATTCAACTGCCGGAGAAAAATGTTCCGGCAGTTTCATTTTATTTATAATTCAAATTTCTCAATTACGCTACTGCACTTTGCTAACCGCTTCACTCCACGGACCGACTCCGTTTGTGTTTGCAGCTCTCACTCTGTAAAACACTCTTACTCCTTTCGGCACTTCATCTTCAACAAAACTCGTTTTTTTTGTTGTCTTAAAGTTTTTCAGCTCCGGTATTGTGTTCGCATCTGAGGCATTCGCACCCAATCCCTTCTGCCATTCGTAATAATCCGTGTTACTTGATTATTTCTTTCAAGTTTTGATAACCGCTTTTGCTTACCGGCAATTTTGTTCCGTCGTTCAGCAGAACGCGGTAAGATTCTTTTTCGAACAACTCGATTTGTTTGATGAATGAGATTTTGACAAGGTAGGAACGGTGAATCCGAATAAACTGAGACGGATCCAAATTCTCTTCAAAATACTTCATCGTTTTCTGTTTGAGAAAATTTCCTTTTTCGGTGTAAAGCATTGTGTAATCGTCTTGTGCCTCGATATACCGGATATCCTCCGTCGGCACGATGAGAATTTTTGGACCGTTCTTAATCACAACTCTATCAAGATGCTCGGTTCTGTGTTCAATTTGTTTTACCAATCCCTCAATATTTTTTCTGGCTTCGGTAGTGTTGTTAATTAATCGGCGGGCTCTTTCAACTGCTTCGGCAAACCGATCTTGTGAAAATGGTTTCAGCAAATAATCGGTCGCGTTCACTTCAAACGCTTTGAGCGCGTACTGATCGAATGCAGTCGTAAAAATTATTACCGGGGGCACTTCAAGAATTTCCAGCATCTCAAAACCGGTAAGCTTCGGCATTTGAATATCTAGAAAGATTAAATCCGGTTGCAGTTCATTGATGAGTTTGATTCCTTCAAAACCGTCGGCACATTCGGCAACGAGTTCAATGTCATCATATTTCTTTAAATAATTTTTGATGATGTCGCGTGCGAGCTTCTCGTCGTCAATCGTAATCGCTTTAACTTTTCTTTCCATCTACTTTCTCAAATTAATGTTATGAACCTTTTTACAATTCCTAAAACATCTTCCGCCCCGAGCAATTGGGTATTATCCATTTCTCGTCCGCCGAAGTCCCGATTTACTTCGTCGGGACGAAGGCGGATCAAACCGGAATAAATATGTTTACTTTAAATACGCCGTTAACTTTTTCGAATGTAAGAAGATTATCTTGATTGTAAATTAGCTTCAACCTGTTCTGAATATTCTTCAAACCAATACCTTCGCCTTTGCGCGGAATGGCTTCGGAATCAAAATTGTTTTCCACAATGATTTTAAAATATCCTTTTTCCGATCCGCATGAAAGTTTTATTGCAACCTTATCAAGACTTTCATAAACGCCGTGTTTAATCGCATTTTCAAACAATGGCTGAAGAATCATGCTCGGCACTTCTAGGTCTTTACATTTTGGATCAATCGCTTCAACGTACTCAAACTTATCGGCAAAGCGAATCTTTTCAATATCGAGATACAACCTGGCGTTATTGATCTCTTCGCTCAATTTATTTTTCTGCTTCTCGTTTTTAGAAAGCGTATTCCGTAAGAAGGAAGAAAGCTTTATCGTCATCTCATGAGCTTTGGAAGGATTTGTAATAGTCAGCGAGCTGATCGAATTCAAACTGTTGAAAATGAAATGGGGATTGATTTGGTATTTCAGAGTTTTCAATTCTGCTTCTTTCACCAATGCATTGAGTTCGGCTTCATGCAAAAGTTTCTCTTGAAAATTTGTGTAGTAGATAATAACGTAATCAACCGAAATGATAATGATGTAAAACAAAATTCCGATCAAGAATCTCCAGATAAGAGACTTGAGTAAAAATTCGGAATACAATGCATTACCCGTGATCGCGTGAGACATGATATAGTATCCGGCCGAAATCCATAGACCGGAAGTTATAACTGCCGCTGCAATGTGATTCAGAAAAATTTTTACGGCAGAATAATTTTCCAGCGAGTTGAAGCTTACGGTGTACCAGAGACTAACACCGAGCAATTGGTAGAGTATGTTGAAAAACGCGCTGTCTAATAATGCTGTCCAAACGGTAAACTTCAAAAAGAATGTGAGCACGCTTACGTGAATAAGAAAAATTGCAAACCAGACTACAGAGTAAGCGGCAAATATTTTTTTGTTATTGATGAACGGATTTGTCATCGTTAGTCCGGAGCTTAATAAAGCAGCTCGCCACCCCCGAAAATTGCCGCACCTTTAATAATTAGAATTCCTTGGCTTTCATTTGCCGGCGTTGTCTTTGCAAATCTCTTATCGTCAAACCCGCCGAATATGGAAGTAACGTTTACAAGTACTTTCCAGTTTTGCGGAACTCGAATATTCACCCCGCCGAAAATTGCTGAGACTTCTAGTGAGTTTTCACCGGGAGCTAATTTAGCATTTGTCAAATCCAGCTTAGCACCTCCAAACATCGTTGTTATCTTTCCGCCTCTGAAATTTTGTGAATCAATTGTTCTACGAACGGTATTAAAAACAGCAACCTCGTCGATGTAATCATAAGAAGAAAAACTTGTTTGAGATTGATTCTGTCCGTTCTGAATATTCTGCATGTTCTGAAATGAGTGGTGATTAGAATCTCTTCTGTTCAGAAGGAGCCATAATCCAAGCGCAAGAAATAATAACGGCCAGAGACTTCCGAAATCAAGGAAGAAGAAATACGGGAAGTGATGAAGTATCCCGATCAATCCGATTCCAAGAAAAATGTAACCGATAAAACTGTTCTTGTGGTTTACCACCAGTACAATACCGATTATAAGAAAGATTGTATGCCACGAAAAAATGAGCGGATGAAAATCGAAATAGAAAAATCCGAAGTTATCCAAAACGAACAGAGCGCCGAGTACTATGAGAATTACTCCGAGCCAAATTCTATTGTTTGAAGTCTGCATTTTTATCTCCAGTTAAAAAAATGTTTTTATTTCGCCGCCGCCGAACAGAACTATTCCTTTGATGACTAATACTTTTTTCTCATCAACAACTAAGTTTGGGTCTTTTGTTCTCTTGTCGCCAAATCCGCCGAAGATCGGTAAAATATCGAGTTCGACTTTCCAATCCGGTGGAACTATTAAAGTGGCGCCGCCGAAGATTGCCGTTACCTCAATAACGTTTTCACCATCAGCAAGTTTCGATTGACTGAGATTAACTTCACAGCCACCGAATATCGAAACTAAATTTCCGCCTTGAAAATTTTCCGAGTAAACTACTTTTGAGCCGCCGCCGAAAATACTTATGCATTCAACAGTATCTCCGTTTATTTCGGAAGTGCGCGCGCTACTTTCCGTATCAATGGTAACTGTTGATTTGATTCTTCTTCCTCTGCGTTTGCCTGCAATTATGTATGCACCGAGTAATACAAATACCAGAGGCCACAGTTCGGGCACCAAGTTGAACAAACCGATCGCAATGAAAACGACTCCGGCAGTTTTATTTCTTGAGAGAACAAAGAAAAGCAGTCCGATCAGAATGAAAAAATATTCCCATGAAAAGAATTCACCGGGTATCTCAATAAGATTGTAATTTTCAAGGACGAAGATCGCTCCAAAAAATATCAGCAGCAAACCTACTATTACCCGTCCGTGAAGTTTTGGTGTTTCCATTTTATCCTCAATTATCTTTCTTTACTGTCACTTCTTTCGACAGCAAAGCTACAGTGTGAGTTCAGGTTTTTGAATAGAAATTCGGCGAACAGCGGAAAATAATCGGTGAATGAAGAGTTGTCGCAGTGTCCGATGTTTCTGTTTCAAAAGTTTTTGGTTATTTCGCAGAATATTGACGATTCATCAACTTCTTCTGTCTTAACGCTGGTGTTTTTTATGCCCGCGGTTAATTCGTGAAAGGATTGGGCGCTCACTGTGGTTGCGGTAAAACCGTCTTTGCAAACGATTGTTCCGTCGTGCGTTTTTTCATAGTCAATTTCACCAAGAAGTCCTTCTTCGGTTTGCAGCTGAAACCATTCAAGTCGAAACTTCCAAAATTTCTCCGAATAACTGGAGAAGAGAACAACTCCATTTGGTTTTGTTACCCTTATACTTTCACGGATTAAATCGGGTTGGTTGATGTGAAAAGCAGAAATTCCGTTTTGTATTCCGATCACGATATCGAAAGCACTGTCTGGAAACGCAAGCAGTGCAGCATTCATTTGAGCAAAAAAACAATTTGAAACATTGCCGACCATTTCCTTGCCGAGCTGCAGACTAGAAAAAGAAGTATCGATGCCGAAAACCGATTTGGATTTTTTTGAGAGAGAAGGAAATATTCTTCCAAAGCCGCAACCGAGTTCTAAAACAGAATCAGAAGTGCGAATTTTCTTGATGACATGTTCCAGCTCGGCGTCCAGATATTGTTGAATGCGCGGTGTAGCGATTTCGTACACACGCTTTAATCGCTCAGCAGAAAGTTTATTTGAGTAATAATTACTCAAGTTGAATCCTCCCAAGCAACATCGCAATGAAATATTCCGGCGTAGTATGATATTGTGTCTTCATGATTTATTCAAAAATATTTTCCGGTTGTTCCCTTTCTAATTCCCAGTTAAGTGGATTTTGCTCTATGTATTTTCGGATGTTGTAAAGTTCTTTTTCGTTTCGAATGATTCGGTCATAAAAACGTGGTTGCCAACCAAATTTAGTGTAACCTAAATTGTGAACACTTTTTGTTACCCCCGATTTGAAAGAGCCAATGATATTGGATAATGATCGTGTTTGCCTTTGTAAAGACGGGGCATGCCCCGTCTCTACGCATAGGCGTCAACTTAATTTCAGAAGTTTTTGACAAAAGTTGATCCTATCGCTGCGGGTTTCATAAATACAATAGT
>JAJYMU010000142.1 GCA_021786655.1 Bacteroidota bacterium | reverse complement strand
CATTAAAGCGTGAGTTGTTTTTCAAAAGTATTGAGGGATATCAGTGGCTGAAACGAAAAGAAATAACATGATTAACCGTGGGTTCTCCCGAAGGGATCCCTTCGGGAGAATCCCACTCTCTCCGCAAACAAAGTGGTTTGTTACGAATCTTCAGAAAAACTTGTTGCTTGCTGTGTTTTTTCTCCTGGTCAGTGCTCTCCAAGCTCAGACAACCGAGAACTGGGTACCCATAACTATTGATAACGAAGGTTCTCTTTACATCAACGTAACAGGTTTATCAAGTTTTCAGGGTGACGAATTTTATGTCTGGACACTCGAAGAAACAAAAAAACCAATCACGATTGACGAAGTTGACGGCGACATTTACAAAACAAAAACTTATTACTTGTTCAACAAGCAATCGGGGCGGTACAGCATTTTGCAAATCATCTATTACGACAAAAAAGAAAACGTTCTAAAAAGTTTTTCTTACAATGTTGAAACGGATAATCCCGATTTCCGTTTTAACCACCCTCTTTTCAAAAATTCAGATACTGAAAAAGTTTATCAGAAATGTTTAGAAGTTATTAATGAAGGCAAACCGAAGAAGCAATAAGTTTCAATAGTCTATATAGTCTTTTAGTATCTCCACGCCGCCAATCAAATTCATCTGATGCAAAATATTATCCCGTCGATTGATCAAATAACTCGTTGGTCTTCTCGGATCCCGTTTAGCGGGGTTAGGTAAAATTGCGATTATAGTTGCAGCTTCAGTCGGATTAAGTTTTATCGCCGGCTTGTTATAGTAAGTTCGCGACGCAGTTTCAATACCGTAAATACCTTTACCCATCTCGGCAACGTTCAGATATACTTCGATTATTCTTTCTTTACTACATAGCGTTTCAAGAAGCAATGTGTAGTAAGCTTCGAATCCCTTGCGGACAATATTTTTACCCGACCAGAGGAATAAATTTTTAGCGACTTGCATCGATATTGTGCTCGCCCCGCGAATTCTTTTTCTGCGTTCGTTCTCCTTCATGGCTTTTTCAATCTGGTTGAAATCAAAACCGTAATGCTCGAAAAACAACTGATCTTCTGAAGCGATGGCTGCTAACGCCGCATATTTAGAAACATTTTTTATAGAAACACTTTTTTGTTTAACATCCGATGTCGAAATGAGTCCGTAAATCGGATCAGATTTAGAATTGATGAACGCAGTTACGGGAGGATCGATAAACCGGAAGAAAATTACAACGAATACCGAGATGGCTGTGTAAATAAGCGCGAATGAAGCTGCAAATTTTACTATGTGTAAAAATATTTTCATGTGCCAATCACAAACTATTCGGTTCTCTGATTTGCAAGCTCTTCTATTTTTAAAGCAAACGCCGGATATTGATTCATAACAAAATCAAAATTCTCTTTATCAAGGCAGTAAAGATCGCAGTACGACTCAGAGCGAACCGTTGCATTGCGCGTAACGTTTTTGAATAATGCAATCTCGCCGACCCGGACAAGTTTCAAGAGCCGCAGCAGAATAAGAATTTTCAAATTGAAAACTAGTATGAAAGGAACAGCGGCGAAGATATCTATAACAAGATTTACATTCGAAGTCGAAGAAGTAATCCCGGAAGAATCTGAAAAACGCTTGGCGTGCCAGGCTCTTTTCAACAAATCGTTAATAAATATATCGAAAAGAAAAATTGCCGTTACGGCTGCTTCAATCCAAATTAGATCGGTTACCGAAAAGTAATTAAACACAATGTATGAAGGATAGACAAAAGCAAGCAGCGTTGTAATTACTGCGATCAATATCCCCCATGTTATTCGTAAAAATCTGTCGTCGAACTTCATGACTCCTAATTACATTTTTCCACAATTAAAAGTAACGATTAAACTTCTTTTCCAAAACTGTAATCTCAATCGACAACTCTCATGATGGGATAAACGTTCATTTGGTTGTCTGCATACGGCGACCTTTGGTAAAAGAAATCCAGCCGTTGTCGCGCGCTGTTCTTATTTTTTTCATCGCTCTCAACTTTTTTAAGAAACTCCTCTTTCAGTTTCGGATTTTCTTCCGCCATTTTCCGCGCAATCGGTTCCATCGAGTAATCTTCAAAATATTCTTTTCGTTCAAAGATTGGATTGAAAAATCCCCACTTCACAAATGAGTCCGGACCGAGCGGCTCGAGAAGATGCAATATTACTCCAACTGTTCTCTGATTTACCGGAACGTAAAATGTGCCCGCCGGAACAGTGACGGTTTCTTTCAGCTTATCAAAATCATATTGAGGTTGAAATCTTCCTTCGAACGGGAATGAACCGAACTTCACGTTCTTGAATTTATATTTCTCAACAGTAAAAAATTTTTCTTTTTTAATAGTTTCGATTTTGATTCCGTGAAGTTTCATAATCTCTACAATGTTTTCAAATTCAGATGGGATCAAATAGCCCTTTGGCGCGTACACGGAATCTTTTGGCATCGCCTCATCATAGTACGGGACTTCAACATCAAACGGTTTGCCTGTATAATGAATTATTTTTTTGCCGGTAACCCAGCTATCGATTTGTTCGCTTTCAATTCCCTTGTAAACTTTTTTTGAATTCTTTTCGTCCGTCTGAAAAATTAGAGGAAATGCTTTTTTGCCTGATGAGTAAGTGTCGATAACATACTTGTCCGCGTTCTTGTTCAGCTCAACTAATTTTCTGTTTTTATCGGCGATTACGTTCATAGTCGCGGTGATTACGGCTTTCGTTGCAAACACTCTTTCTTTGTACGGTTTCAACATGTGCGTTTCTATCAAAAGTCCGGGACGATTTTGAATGGCGGCATAGCCGTGTGAGAATCTTGGTCCGGAAACCCAATCAACCAAACCTTTGTGGAAATCTCCATCTTTGAAGTCAACGTAAGGCAAAATCTTGAAACCACTTTCTTCGGTTCCCTTTTCCATTTTAGGGATGTAATCATTTCGAATCCATTGTCTCGTCATCGGCGGAACGTTTCCATTTTTTTCTATACCGTAAGTAACCGAATATTGAAAATCTTGTCCGTCTGTTGTGTGAGTATCAATGAAAAAATCCGGCAGCCATGAATTAAACAGCTTCAAGAAACTTTTCATTTCGTGCGCATCGGCTTTAGTGTAGTCACGGTTGAGATTTAAATTTTGTGCCGTAGTGCGCCATCCCATTTTAGTCGGACCGTTTTGATTAATTCTGTTGTACTGACTAATCCGTTCGTGTCCGTCAACATTGAAAACCGGTATCACCAGCAAAATCATTTTATCAAGTAAGTTTTGTTTTTCTTTTGTAACTAAAATCTCACGCAACAAAAGCATACATGCGTCTTTACCTTCAATTTCTCCGGCGTGGATTCCATTCTGAATCATCAAAATTGGTTTGCCTGTTCTCTTGGCTGATGCCTGCGCAAACGCTTTATCTTTGGAGACAATCAAACAATAGAGATTACGACCTTGCGGTGATTTCCCAAACGTAACCAGCTTTGCATACGGAGAATGTTCGGCAAGTCTCTGGAAATACTGAATCGTCACCGCATAATTAGGCGTGGAAAGAAAATTCGACCTCTCAAAAAAGGTTTTCCAGCTATCGGAAATTTTCTGAGGGAAAACTGTTGTAAATGAAAGGACGAAAAGAAAGAACAGTTTTTTCATATTTTCCTCGATGTTCGGATTAGAACTTAACTAGATCATTTTTCGTTAGTAGAGTAAGAATTTGAATAATTAGCCGCAAATAGATATTTTCTAACGGGTCTAATAATTGAAACTAAACAAGAGAGAGGTAAATATGCTTTCTGAGAAAATGGAAAAAGCATTGAACGACCAAATCAACGCAGAAATTTTTTCTTCATACCTTTATCTATCAATGGCTGCGTATTTCGAATCGCAAAACTGGATGGGATTTGCCGCTTGGATGAAAATTCAGTCGCAAGAAGAATACGGACACGCAATGAAGTTTTTCAAGTATGTAAATGATGTTGCCGGCAAAGTTACTCTTGACGCTATCGAAAAACCGAAGAATGATTGGAAATCCCCTATCGCTGCTTTTGAAGAAGCGCAGAAACATGAACTTTACATTACAGATAGGATCAACAAATTAGTTGCCCTAGCAAATCAAGAAAAGGATTACGCCACCGGTTTATTTCTGAATTACTTTGTCACCGAACAGGTTGAAGAGGTTGCGACGGTTAATCAGATTATCCACAAGTTTAAGCAGATCGGCGATAACAAAAGCTCACTTTTCTTTCTCGATCGTGAGTTGGGCATGAGGGCTAAATAAGCCCCGCTTTTTAGCTATTGTTTCTTTTAATATCCATTGTCATGCCGGACTCGATCCGGCATCTTTTTTTCTCAAAGAGTTTTTTGGTTTAAGATATTTTTACTATTTTTCGCCACCGTAAAATGAAAAGAGGTTACTAAATGGCTAGAAGATGTCAACTTACAGGTGTCGGTCCGGTAAGCGGCAATAGTATTTCACATGCGCATAACAAGAGTAAAAAGAGATTTTTGCCTAATCTTCAGAAGAAAAGAATCTGGGTTAAAGAGTTGAATAAATTCGTCACAGTTAAAGTTACCGCAAGCGCACTCAGAACTATTTCGAAGAACGGAACAAGTGAAATTGCAAAGCTCGTAAAAGAGAAAAAGATTAAAGCCAGATAATTTTTTGTTGGCTCAGAAATTAAAAATCCCGCCTCTGCGGGATTTTCTGTTTTAAATGTAGGTCGAATTTCCAATTCGACCAATGAAACAGCAGTAGAAGTTATGTTTAAAAGTTAGAGTGAGTGGAAAAAATAAGGCATCCTTTCCGCAAGAAAAATTAGATTACTAATTTTTGAATGGTCTACAATAAGGTAGCCACAAATTATAAACATGCGGAAGAGGATGCCATGCAACAGATAGAAAATAGTCAAAAGAATTTTAGGGGTCAAAAATTTTTTGTTGGTATAGATGTCCACAAAAAGCAGTGGAATGTTAGTATAAGGAGTAATCAACTACATTTAAAGACATATAGCATGAATCCTGTGCCATTAGAATTACAAAGATATTTAGTAAAGAATTATCCGGCAGGAGAGTATTACAGTATTTATGAAGCCGGCTACTGTGGATTTTGGATACATGAAGAATTAGAAAGCTTGGGTATAAAGAATAAGATAGCTAACCCAGCCGATATCCCAACGAAGGGAAAAGAGAAATTAACAAAAACCGATGTGGTCGATTCAAGAAAGTTGGCCAGAGAGTTAGAAAATAATACAATTAATGGAATATATGTTCCGACAAAATATCAGCAAGAATTAAGATCGCTCTGCCGATTGAGACACAGCTTAAGCGTACATCAAACAAGATTGAAGAATAGAATCAAAGGACATTTATCATTTTACGGAAAGCCAATACCACCACAGAGCGAACTTTACCATTGGTCAAACAAATTTATACAATACTTAAAGGCGATAGAATTTGACTACGAGATGGGTAAAGATTATTTGAGTTATTGTATAGAAGAATTGGAATCCACAAGAAAACGAATAGCAGAGATAACCAAAAAGATCCGACGGATACTACCAAAAGAATTAATACAACTATTTGTATCCAGTATTCCAGGCATAGGAATAATAACGGCGGCAACAATATACAGTGAAATCATTGATATGAAGAGATTTAAGAGGATTGATGAATTAGCCAGAGACGTAGCACGCTACGTCTCACAATATCTTTCTGAGACGTTCCAATGGAACGTCTCTACATCAATCAAAAAAATTATTTTTCAGTAGAGACTTGCCGCGGCAAGTCTCTGCATTCTTTCGTAGGGACGCATCACATGCGTCCCCGACCAATTCTTCTAGACATTCTCGGAATGTTTCTACATCTATGTTTTTCGTAAGGACGGGATACCCGTCTAGACTCTCACCTCGCAAAGACAAGAGTCGAAGCGGGCGGTCTTGCCGAGGCTGACATCGCGTCTCGCGTTTTGAAACGCCATAACTTGTCCCGCCCCGGAGGAATTTTTGTTTTAGCTAATATTATGAGCAGTCGATTATTTAGTTTAATGTTTGATCCACATGCAACAAATTAATAAATGCTTTATCTATCGGTATGAAATCTTTATCAGTTGTTATCAAAGTAGAATTCGACAGCGAAGCTGTGGCAGCGATCCATATATCATTATCACTTAATTTAATCGCTGAAAAGCCGGGCGGGTTAGCCGAGTGTTTATTCTGGCAATAAGCATCAATCTCAGAGAATCTTAAAGTCAAATCATTCCTATCTATATAAGCAATGGGAAACTTAAGTAGTAACTTATTTAGTTTATGTTTTTTATCATCGCCCCATTTTCTTCTTATCACAAATGAAAATAATTCCGCATATGTAACAATAGAAATCGCAGAAATATTCTCATGATCTGAAATGTTGTAAGTGTTCTCAATAAATTCTGCGTAAGGTGCTTTTTTCAAATATGCTAAAAGAATATTTGTGTCCAGAAGGTATTTCAATTTATTTCAGTTAATAATTCATCAATAGATTCATCGCCAGGCCATTGACCCCATATTTCTTTGAGAAAATTTTCTCTTACAAGACCTTTAGAAACTTTTTCAGAAACAAACAGATTTTCTTGTATTTGAGGTGAATAACTTAAAATCTCATCTCCTTTTTCTAACTCTCTAATCAAATCCGCTTTTATATATCTTAATTTATTCTTTGGAGTAAATTCTGCCCATCCTTTAATTGTTACTTCCTTGCCCCAGAGTAGTCTCATCTTTTCTTTATCGATTAACTCACGGTCAATCTCCCCGGTT
>JAJYMU010000033.1 GCA_021786655.1 Bacteroidota bacterium | reverse complement strand
CCGTACTTGGGCGCATCTAGCGTTATATCATTAATTAAGAGTTCGATCTTACTACCGGCGCTACCGGTTGGTTTGGTTTCAAGATCGCAAAGTGTTTGCGCGGTATGCAGCGTCCACGGATTCAATGTTGAGAGATCTTCTTTCTCAATATCGAATGAAACTTTCGGCGCTCTATCTGAAATGTAATAGCGGCTGATACCCGGTGTTACAGTTGCGTTTGCGTCTTTGCGCGCTGTGATGACGTTGCCGAAATCAAAATCGAGTTTGCTGCAAATTAAAGTAGTAACCGCGTTAAATTTGAAATTAGCCGCGGTCCAGATCATTGGGCTTGCACTTTCAAGAACTAGCGTCGGGAAAGCGGCGTCTGCAATCGTTCCGCCGTATAATCCGGTGAATTCAACGTCCAACATAATTGGTTCACCCGCAATCTTAGCCCATTTAACATTTGCAACGCAGCCAAGAAGAATGTGTTTCGTTCCGCCCGCCCAGAAATAGATTGCAACACTATCGCCAAGAAAAGTTGAGTGCGGAGTATAACCAACGCTTACACCCGCGCTGATTGTCTCGGTGCAGTTTGCGGCTCGTAAGATTCTGCCAATTCTCGGCGGCGTACCGGCAACACCGGAAGGAGTGAGTTCGCATTTTCCGTTTAGTTTATATGCTTCGCCGATTATGAGCGCCGGGAGTTTGCCGAAATAACCCAATGCAACCGGTCGTTCAAACGGTTTGGTAACGCAATCGAATGAAGGTTCGCCGTGAAAAATAATTTCATCCGCGCTTATTGCCGGCGTTGGATCTGTTCCGTAAGTTACTTCTTGTTTGACGAGAACCGCATATCTCTTTAAATCCATGATTAACCTCTCTTTGTTTCAAAACTTTTTAAAATTTTTTGTTCGAGCACGCTTCTAGTTGGTATCCCTCTGCCTTCGTTATCGGTTCTAATTGAAAAATGATCAATATCGTTTTTGCGGAACATGTGAATAAAATTTTCTGGGTATCCTGTACGCGCGGCAATTGTTGCATTGCTATGATTTCGAAGAATCGTTTTGATCGACAGCATCGGTTTTCTTTTCCTCTTTTTTCTCTTCTATACTTATTTCTGATTTCTTATTTCTTATTTCTATCCTCCCCCTCATCGCATCATCATCCATATTCGGTATATGTTTGCCATCAATAATTATAAAGCTGCCCGGCAATCCGGGACCGATAATTCTGTTTGCGTTCACTTGCAAATCCGGACGCGTGGAAGTAACGGTTGCATCAAGTCTTATTGTTTTGCTCATATTAAACTCCTTTGCTTTTATCTTTTTACTTCTTACTGCCTACTGCTTACCGCTTACTGTTTACCGCACTCAATCGCTCCATGCTGTTTTACGATATTGTACTTCAATTATTATTCGTCTGTTTGCAACCAAGTTGCCGAGATGATCAATTACATTTTTTTGCGTTGTTAAATACCGCGTTGTAAGAACCCAGTTTAAAGTCCATTTAAGATTTGCTTTGATAATTTTCATCGCGTCGGCTTTCATCTTGCGGCAATCGGAAGCGGAATCCGCAATGAGGTCTATATTCACCGTAAGTCTATTATCGTGGAAAGTGCTTGATGAATCTTCTTGCAAAAATTCTTCGTCCCCTTCGCTGATGTTATAAGCCGGTCTTTCGGTTTCACTAACCGGCGTAACATTTGAATCTAAAACTTTTTTTGCAACCACATGGTAATCCGCGCTTGCAGTTTTAAGCGTATTGAACGCCGTAACAATTGCTGTGATTATCAGATTGTCATGTAAGGTTGGTAAACTCATTGTGGAATATCCCGCGTTAAAGTTTTGGTTGTAAATCCGTCAATATCTAATCCGGGATCCAGCACATAAAATGTTTCGTTGGTGCTGTTTCTTTTTATTGTGCTTCCTTTTATAAGAGCGGTTGAATCCGCGGTTGCAAATTCAACGCTTGGCGCGTCGTTAATAATGGTCACATCACCGGCTTGGGTCGGAGAATTTTCAGTTTTCCAGATGCCGTTAATATTACGAGCCGAACCGCCCACCGGTGTTGCGGTGAACGGTTCTGCAAAATCGTTTGTGCTAAGAAATATGGAAGTTTCTTGGATCATGTTATTTCTTCGGATTCCACAAATTGAATGTCTCGATGTTAAAATGTTTTGAGCCGGTGCCGTTATTGACAATTTTTAATTTTAAATACAATGGTCTTTTATTATTCAGATCAGTCGAACCCGCAGCAACTAATGGAGTTGATGTTGAAGTGAGTACCGCCGCTGTAAACAGAGTATCAACCGCAAACCAATTGGCATTTGTTGAAGGATTAGAATAACAACCCAAGATATATGCGCTGAAGTTCAGCGAATCCGATGCCGTCACTTTGCTAACTCTGTAAGAATATTGCAATGGGTAAGTTGAACTAATCTCGGCAAGTTGACGGAATTTTAATCCGTCAGAATATTTTATTTGTGCGCTGTCAACATGAACTGTTGAAGCGAAATAAAAACCTTGTCCGCTTGCTTCATTCAATTCAGTCATTGCATTGGTTGTTGTTTGCGCACAAAGCGGAATGCTAAAGAGAAGCAATACCGCAAACACAAAAATTATTTTTAATATTTTCAAGGGATTGTCTCCTTTTAATTATTTACAAATTTTAGTTTCTTCGCTTCGCTCAGGATGTTATTTACTTTTTTCTTCCTTTGCCAAAACCGCTTGATCGCGAATTAAAAGTTCGGCTTTCTCAACACCCTTCATTGTTACAATATCGCCCGGTTTAACGTGTCTGCCTTTTTCGGCACCGGCTTCACGAACGATACACGGTTTCAGCACCTTCAGCTTTTCAGTTTCGTTTATTCTTTTAGGATCGAATTCGCCCATTGTAGTTCTCCTCTGCGTTTGTTAAACATTATTTATTAATTGGGCTGGACTAAGCCAGCCCGTAAAACGTTTCTCTTATGCTTCTGCGTTTGTGGAAACTGAAAACGCGCCCGGTTGACGAACGCCAACATCTGCAGTAACAAACAGCGTTAGCTTTACATCACCGTTATCAGAATAAGGATTAACAAGGATGTCAATCAATCCCCATTCGGCAAAAATTAACTGAGAAAAATCTCCGAAGATTATAACGCCGGCATCCGTTTGATTTGTGCTAAGTACCGGATAACCGTTGCACGTCTTGCCGTCGGGGTCCATTAAATATTGCTGATATGTTCCCTTGAGAGTTGTTTTCAATGCGGCTTTAACGCGCGGATTGGTAACAAAAGTCATCGAAGACGTGTCGGCGTTGTTGGTTTCAACATCAGATTCAAATTCAACCATCTTCGGCCAAGTTAATGTGCCGGTTGGTGAATTTGTACCAGGTCCCATTAAACCAGCATAATCTAATCCGAGCGCGGCAAGTGTATTCAAATCTTCAAACATCAACGCTTCAATTGATGGCGTTGTTTGCAAGAAGGTTCTGCGTCCATATATCTGCTGCGCCCAGCCGTCTTTTGGCGTTAATGAAAGTTTGCTGACCGTTAAATTCGTTTGTGTGCCGATTCCTTGCTCAGCGACCCAGTGGAATGTTCCGGTTGCCAATTGTTTTGGAATATCAAGATTGCCGACTAAACCCGAAAGAACTTTAGCCCCGGCCTGACGGCAAACCATTTTATTTCGCAAAAGTGCAATCCACATATTATCTGCAAGTTCAGTTTTAATAATATCTGCAGCGTTTGTTGTGGTCATAGCAGCACGAGAGTTCATTCTAATAGCGCTCAACATTCCTTTATTAAGTATTCGCTGAGGAATGAATGTGCCTTGAGGTGCTTTATCAGCTTTCTTGGCTATTGCATCACTAACTTCTTTTTCCAAACCAGCGCCCTTCCAATCCTTTGTGAGCTGCGCTTTAAGCGCGCGCATCAAAGAATAATCTTGGAGTTGTCTTTCTGTTAAATCAACATCTCCGAGGGGTGTTTCAATCGGTTTGTTTTCATTGAAGTTTTTTAACAATATTGAACTGAATTCAAGTTCAGTTATTCCGTTAGCAATTGCATCTTCCTTAAGCTGGCGCATGTTTGTAACATTGCCGGAAAATCTTTCGGAAATTGTTTCAATTGCTTTTACACGTTCCCTTTCTTCCTTAAGAAGTTGTTCGGGAGTTTTTTCTACTTGTTCGGCCATGTTAGGACCTCCTTTAAATGAGTTAATTTTTGTTTCCAAACTTTTTATTTGGTTAGCAGCTTCATCTAATTTCTTCTGTAATTCCGGATCGGTGCTTGAAATGCCGGAATGCTCTGCGGCTCTTTTTAGTTTTGCGGCTTCATCGGCACCAATCGGGACCAAAGACAGTTCTTTAACTTTGAACCAAGTACGCACTAATAGCGGCATATCATCTTCAAATTCATTTTTGTAAGAAACACCGTCAATAATTACTTCTGCTTTTTTAGGTATCTCCACCGTTTGATTCGAATCTGTTTCGTAACCAAGAGAAACGGAATCAATATGACCTTCCATTATTTTATCGCGAACGCCAACCTCTGATTTACTTACGAATAATTTTGCAAGCAGATCTGTTCCGTCAGCTTTCCAATTTCTTGCCGAGCCGATCAAGTTTTCTTTTATAGAACCGCGTTTATGCGCATCAAGAAGCGGGACCTTATCGCTTTTAGGAAGCACCGCATATTTCATTGGAAGTATTTCGCGCACCAATTCCCAGCGCTCCCAATCAACCACAACCGCCGGCGCATCCGTAGTTGCAATTGCATCAATGCCGGAATCAATATTTCCATCAGCGGCACGCTGGAATATTACTGTTGCGCGGCTGCACATACCGCCGTATTGGTGAGGATTTAATTTATCCGGCTCCAACCCTTTAATTTCGATTTCCATTTTTTATCCTTTTAATTTTTAATTAAACTTTTTGCTTTACCATTTGTTGGAATAGCGGTTGTATCAGTACCGGCATTTGATGATAATGATTGGTTTTTGCTATTCGGCCATTCCCAGCCATTCTCCTTGAAAAGTTGTTTTTCTTTTTTGAGTTGTTCCCAGTGTTCCTCAGGCCAGATTCCATTTTCAGTTAACACTGATTCGAAAGTTTCCAGATTGCTTTCTAGCGCAATAACCTTAGCCTTAATATCTTTTTCGGGATCAACCCAAGGCCAGCTTCTACCTGTAAACCAGAATTGATTAAACTTATCGAATTTGCTGGGCGGCAAAACAATGGCTTGTGTTAGGAGAGCCATATTTAAAAATTTCGGGAAATTCCAATCCAAGAAATGTTCACGGAACCATGATTGAAGTTCTCTAAAAGTTTCTCTCTCGTCCAATAGGTTCAACCTTCCAGACGAATAATTAACAGCGCTGTAATTATTTGCGAGTGAGATAAAAGAAACTAATAAACCGGATGCAATTCCGCGCAGATAGTGCATTGCAAATTCTGATTCATTTCCATTTGGCGACTTAGGATCATAAGCCCAAGGCTCCATATCCTTTGGTACAATGTATGTCTGACCCGGAGTGACATCTTGATAAATGGTTTCCTGTCCATCTGATTTAACAGCTTCACCTCCGGAAATATTTGCTTCATTTATTTCTGTTCCGGCTGCATTGTCTTTATATTTTAATGCAAGGGTTCTGCTTGCACCAACGCGTGCATCAACAAGTTTCGCTTCTTCAAATCCGCCAAGCATTTTCATCATCAACATGGCGGGTGCAAACCAGCTGACACCGCGCAACTGACCGGGGTAAGTTTTTACAAATAGATGCAAAATTTCTGATGCCGGAACGCGCTGCATAGTTCCGCTTTGATAGGTACCATAAATTTCTGTTTCTGCGTTGGATTTTCTTAACCAGTATGCAACCGGTTTTTTGTTTGCGTCAACTTCAACACCCATTATAACTGTGTTTCCATCACTTGTTTTAGTATTGTAAGTTTCATCAAGATATTCTGCGCTGATCAGTTGGAGTGCATAACCAAATTTATTAATGCCGGGCGATTGAATCGGACGTATTAAAATTTCTCCATCGCGCGCAACTGTTTTAAGAATAACAGAACAAGCTTCGCGGAAAGAAATATTTTCGTTGATGGTGCAATTATCGGCTTTACTCCAATCGAAGAATCCATTTTGAATTTTTGAAATTGCAATTTTATCGGATTTAAATTCACCTTGAGAATATTCTCCGGCTTTGCTTTTTAATGTAAATCCATCTGGACCGATAACGTTTTTAGAAATGATGTCAAGAAATTTTATTGCGTAGGAATTATTCATACAAAGTTCGCGTGCGCGTGAACGGATAATTCTAATACCTTTGTAAAGCGAACTGTTGTAAGTCCCTAGTGAAGTAACCCAATCATTTGTAAGGTGTGAGATTTGAGCTGCATTAAAATTTTTAGCACCCATCTGTTGAATTATCTTATGATGGGTTTCTTTAGCAACAAAGCCGAGTTTTTCCGCTATGAAATCTTTGAGCGTCATACAAACCTTGAAACTAATTTTGGTGTTTTATAAATCCCCAACTTTTTTTGGTAGCGGACAATTGCAGAATCAATTTCATTCAGCGTTTTGAAGGTTGCTTGTTTGCCGTTGATTGCAACAGAAACGTGTCCGCGTGCTGCAATTTCTGAGCGGACGGAGATAAGTGATTCCAAAATCTTTTCATCTTCTGTTCGGGTGTCTGCATCTGTTGATAGGTCCGGCAGAACTTTTATGAAGCCGCGTGAAGTTATTGGAGCGTAAATCTTGAAATCTGTTAGATTTGTAAATTTATATTGAAATTGATAATCGCCGAATTCATCGGGCGTAATTAGATCTTTTGGAATTGAGATTTGAAAAG
>JAJYMU010000345.1 GCA_021786655.1 Bacteroidota bacterium | reverse complement strand
TCTTTTGCTGGTACTCTCACAATTCTTCCGTAATGGTTTTCACTGGTTTCGCCTTCGTACATTCCCGTTAGGACCATCATATCGGCATTGGATTTTTCGAACTCTTGTTTGAAATACTGAACCGTTGCGGCATCTATCAGCCCCATGTCGCCGGGAAAAACATAAACGGTGCCATCATAATTTTTGTCGGAAATATTTTCAAGAGCAATTTGAACTGCGTGACCGGTTCCGTTTTGAGCTTCTTGGTAAGCGAAAGTAACTGTATCTTTTTTTCCAACAGATTTAATAACATCTTCGGCTTTAATACCGACAACTATTACAATGTTGGAATCACTCAACCCTTTGGCGCACGCATTATATACTCTTTCAACCGTCGGAACTTCCCAAATCTTGTGCAGCATTTTTGATGTCTTAGATTTGATCCGTTTGCCGTGCCCCGCTGCCAAAATGATTACTGTTTCTTTCTTCTTATAATCGAATGCCGAAGAATATGAAACCACCAGATTGCCGATTGAGTTTGTCCCCGTTGATTCAGCCATGAATTCCTCACTCGCGAAAATGTTAATCAAATTTAATAATTATCAATCATATATTTTTATTCGTTTAACTCAATCCGGGAACTAATGGACTTTAATTTAAGGTTTGATTTATATATTTATGACTTCAAAATATTCGGAGTTTGCAGTAAAGATGAAAAAGGTCATCCTTCTGGTTTCAATGGTTTTGTTTTTTTGCTCGGTAAAGTCTTATTCACAAGAAAAAGGTTTTGGTCTCGGTGTTATGATCGGCGAGCCGACCGGTATCAGCGGAAAATATTGGTTGAACGAAACAAATGCATTGGATTTCGGTTTGGCTTATTCGTTTGTGCATGATAAATCAGCCGTATCACTACACGGAGATTATTTATTTCATTTACCACACTTAATAAAATCCGAATTAAATCTTCCCTTTTATTACGGTTTCGGCGGACGAATTCACTTTAACAACAATAGTAAAAGTACAATCGGGGCGCGCGGTGTTGCCGGAATTATGTGGATACCCAATTCATTGCCAATAGATACTTTTTTTGAAATAGCTCCGGTCTTTAATTTGTTCCCGGAAACCTCTTTACAATTAGACTTGGCTATTGGCTGCAGATACTATTTCAAATAATTTAAGCTGAACTTCCCGCATAATTTGCAAAACCTCCCTTCACATTTCATTCCGTTAATGTTATTTTTGAATCAACCTTATACGGAGTGGTTATGACGAACAGAGCCCGCTTCATTAAATCGATCAAGTTACTCGCCGCAATATTTACGTTGACATTATTTTTCGGAATGATTCCCGCTTCCCCGGAAGAAGGGATGTATCCTTTAAGCGAATTAGACAAAGTTGATTTGGTAAAAGCCGGATTGAAGATCGATCCTAAAGAAATTTACAATCCTAACGGCGTGAGCTTAGTTGATGCGCTCGTTCAACTTGGCGGGTGCACCGGTTCATTCATTTCCGGAAACGGATTAATCATCACCAATCACCACTGTGCATTCGGCGCTATCACGCGGGCAAGTTCGGTCGAAAACAATTATCTGGAGAACGGTTTTCTCGCAAAAAGTTTTGCGGAAGAATTTCCCGCTCAAGGCTACACATGCAGAATCACCGAATCGTATCAAGATGTTTCCGATATTATCCTTGGTGCCGTTAAGAACGTAACCGATCCGGTGGAACGTACCAAACTGATGGCGCAAAAAATAAAAGAGCTGACCGATGCTGCAACCAATGAGGCGGAATCCACCGTTGCAGATGTTTCAGAAATGTTTGCAGGCAAGACTTACGTTTTGTTTAAGTACAGAATTATCCGCGACGTGCGGCTCGTTTATGCCCCGCCGCAGTCAATCGGAAACTTTGGCGGTGAAACCAACAACTGGGTTTGGCCGCGTCACACGGGAGATTTTTCAATCATGCGAGCGTATGTTGCACCCGATGGAAAATCCGCGAGTTACTCGAAAGACAACGTTCCGTACAAACCAAAAAAATATTTGAAGATTAATCCAAACGGAGTTGAAGAAGGCGATTTTGTTTTCATGCTGGGTTATCCCGGTAGAACGTACCGCCATCGACCTTCGTTCTATTTAAAATATCAGCAAGATTATCTTCTTCCCTACATTTCGAACTTATACCAGTATGCTATTCAAACGATGGAAGATTTAAGCAGCGATAATGATTCTCTTCATCTCGCGTTTGCAAGTCGAATAAAAGGATTAGCCAACACGATGAAAAATTATCAAGGAAAATTGAAAGGACTTAGGAAGATTAATCTGATAGCGCAGAAAGAAGACGAAGAAAGACAAATGCAAAGTTTTATCATGTCTGACCCGAAATTAAAAACTCAATACGAAAATCTTCTTGAAGAAATCCGCACTGTGTTCGATCACATCGATGAAAACGCGCAAGCTGAATTGTGGCTGAGACAAATCTATAATTTCTCGCCGTCTGTAATGTTGGCAAATTTCGTTCTCAACTATACTGAAGAAATTCAAAAACCGGATGCCGATAGAAAAAGCGGTTTTCAGGAGAAAAATTTGAGCGGGACTTTAGCGTCGATAGAAAGAACGCGCGCGAGTTATAACCCCGAAATCGAGCAATCGATGTTAATGAAAATGCTGACCGATGCCGCTAAATTCAAAGAATCTTCCCGCATTGCCGCAGTTGATGATATTCTTCAGACCGACGGAAATAACCATGAGGAAACATTTCAGGATTTCATTTCAAACGGCGTGATGAATTCGAAAATCTTGGATAAGGATTACTTTGACTCGCTGTTGAAAAAGAAGCCCGAAGAAATTTATTCCATGCGTGATCCTCTTTTTAATTTTGCTAAGAAGGTGCGTCTGCAAAGTAAATCAATCGAAAAAGAAAGTGAGAAGAATGAAGGACGGCTGAACAAACTTTACGGCGATCTGGTTGACGTAAAAATGTTGTGGAAGAAGACTAATTTTATCCCGGACGCCAACAGCACGCTTCGATTGACTTACGGTTACATTCGCGGTTACAACCCGACAGATGCAGTTTATTACGAACCTTTTACATCAATCGACGGCGTGATTGAAAAAAGTACAATGGCAAATGAGAATGAAGAATTTGCTGTGCCGGATAAACTGAAATCGTTGTACTCAAAAAAAGATTTCGGGAAATATGTGAGCAAGAAGACCGGCAAGCTTCCGGTTGCAATGCTTTATAACATGGATACAACGGGCGGCAACTCGGGCAGTCCGGTTTTGGATGCATACGGCAATTTAATCGGCGTCAATTTTGATCGGGCATACGAAGCAACAATAAATGATTTTGCGTGGAATGAATCGTACAGCCGTTCAATCGGCGTGGATATTCGTTACGTGTTGTGGGTTATGGATAAATTCGGCGGCGCAGAAAATCTCTTGAAAGAAATAAACCCGTAAGCTCAGATTCATAATCTGAGCAGGGTGAAATGTGATTATGCAGATTACATTCTGCAAATAACATAGCGTTGCGTATGGGGTAATGAATGGACTATGAGCATTTTCATCGAAGGAATTTACCGCATCTTTATTTCAATGATGGGCTCTATTTCATAACATTTCGTCTGGCTGACAGTCTTCCTATTGGATTTATAAAACAACTTCATGCGGAATTAAAGAATTCATGTGAAGCACTCAACATCAAAGAGAAGAAGATATTCAAAAAGTACGATGAGCTACTAGACAAAACATACGAAGGTATGAAGTACCTGTCAATCGCTGAAGTTGCTGAGATTGTTCGTCAAACAATCCATTATGAAGATGGCAAAGACATTAAAGTGATATGTTATTGCATCATGCCGAATCATGTTCATCTTGTCTTGGAGTTGCTTAAAGGCAATAGGGGCATCAGCAAAATAATGCAATCAATAAAAAGAGTATCGGCGAGAAGAAGCAATGAATTTTTGAAACGTGAAGGGAAATTTTGGCAGGACGAAAGTTTTGATAGATGGGTGCGCAATGACAAAGAATTGTTTAACATAATTAATTATGTTTTAGAAAATCCGGTCAGGGCGGGATTAGTAAAAATATGGGAAGATTGGAAATACACGTATATAAGAAAAGAATATTTGTAGTGCTTGTTGCACAGAATGTGATTCTGTGCAACAGGTTAATCGGGTTATTAAAGCTCTACAAAAAACGCGAGCAAACCTACTAGAATCAATACGATTCCGCTGATTAGTTTGTCGTGATGTTCCAGAAAATGCCAGCGAAGTTTTTTAATTCCTTTTGCAGCAAAGTGAACAATCAAAATCATTCCGAGCACGGTAACAAAAAAATAAACCGTGGAGACAATTCCGATTCCCCACCATCCTAATCGGCTCGCCGTGAAATAGTAAATTTCAATTTCGAGGCATGGCGAAAAAAACATTGCAAGACTTAACGTGGCAATGATGGAACGCTTGCTTCTCTGGTTTTGAATAATGTTTACAACATCGATGTGATGATGATGATGCTCGGTATGGATGAGACTGTGTCTGTATTCCAGAAAAAAGTAGAAGAGCCCGAGCGCAATTAAAATTATCGGCGCGACATATTTTGTAATAAAATGATATGACTCCGAAAGTTTGTAGCCGACAAGTCCGACAATTATTCCAATGATGATTGTACTGATCGTGTGCGACGCGCCGGTTATTGCGGTAACCGTTGCGGTTTCTTTATCGTTCCATTTTTCGGCTTTGCTGATTGCAACAAGCGGAAGCCAATGACTCGGTATCGAAGCGTGAACAATGCTCAGCAAAAAACTTCCTAATAATATTTGCAGATAAGCGTACATAAAATTCTTTCTCTATTTACTTTTCAATTATAATGAATTTGATGGAATAAGTGGGCAGAAGGATTCAAATCTTTTTTCAGTTTGCCAATTTTACCCTTCCGGTTCTCTTAAGAACTCCCCAGCCTATCAATGTCCCTTTCAACGCGGAGATAACCGACTTGAAGACAACCCAGAACATCAACTGCCGGTAAACCAATCTTTGAGGAATTAAATAAACGAGCCGCTTAACGTTTTCTTTTTCATAGCTGAATGCCAGCAATGATGAGAGCAGATCCACAAGTGTGAAGATTATATAATAGATCAATGTCTGGAACCACTGTCCCGTCCAAAGTGAAATTAACAAAACAATATCAACCAGCGGCGAGATTAGCGGAAGCATGAATTGAAAAATAATTGCGTTGGGCAAAGCAACCATACCAAGATTTTTATATTCGGCATTGAACACCGCTTCTTTATGTTTCCACACGCTCTGCATAATTCCGAAGGTCCAACGGAACCGCTGCTTCAAAAACATTTTGAGCGCCTCCGGCGCTTCGGTGTATGCTATTGCGGTATTTGAATAACGAACTTTGTAGCCGGACATCAACAATTTAATCGTGATGTCGCAGTCTTCGGCAAGCGTGTCGGTAGAAAATTTTTCTGCTTTAAGAACGGCATCTTTTCTGAAAGCTCCGATTGCGCCGGGAACAACCGTAATGCAATTGAGAAGATCGAAAGCACGGCGGTCGAAGTTCTGACTGGTTATGTATTCGACAGACTGCCAAACTGTGAGCATGTTCATTTCGTTACCGACTTTTACGTTTCCGGCTACGGCTCCGACATTTTCATCGCTGAACAATTTCATTAGTTCGGAAATTGCATCGGACTTGAGTTGCGTATCGGCATCGATGCAAACGAGAAAATCTCCTTTTGCCATTGTGATTCCATAGTTGAGTGCCGTTGCTTTGCCGCCGTTAGGTTTAGTGAAGACTCTTACGCTCGGATTGTCTGAAAATGTTTCTGAGACTTTTTTGAAAGTTGTGTCTTTCGATCCGTCGTCAACAAAAATGATTTCCAGATTTTTGTAATCGCTTCCAAGAATTTTTTCAACGGTTCGAACACAATTGATTTCTTCGTTATACGCCGGTACTAACACGCTTACCAGGGGTGCATCGGCAAAAGTAATTTCATCTTTGCGCTTGCGCTTCTGTTTCATAGATAGGACGGCAACGAAGACCATTCTTCCCACAGATAAAATTATTGCCACAAAGAATAACACAGAAAGAATATGCTCGGTCCAAAAAATTATTTCCGCTACAATCCAATTTACTTTAGAATAGTAAATGTCATTCTGGTTAGAAAGCGGCGGCATCAAGTCGCTGCGTTTTTTGCCAAGCAACTCAGCAACTGAAACGAAGGTGTAGCCCCTATCTCTGAAATATTTTATAATTCTCGGCAGAGCTTTAACCGTTTCACTCCGGTCGCCTCCGGCATCATGCAGCAAAATAATGTTGCCGTAACTCACCTGATCGATAACACGCTGAACAATAGTATCGGCTGTAACATCTTTCTGCCAATCGCGCGGATCAATCGCCTCGGCGACGGTTAGATACTTTTGTTTATTGGCAATCACAATCGGCATTACGTCGTCGTACGATTGCGGTTCGGAATCTGCATTGTACGGCGGTCTGAACAAAAGCGTTGTGTGGCCTGTAACCGATTCAATTATTTTTCTTGTTACCGTCAGCTCAATCGCAGCACGCTCTGGATTTATTTCCGCCAGATTCGGATGAGAAAAACTATGATTGCCGATTTCATGGCCGTCTTCATAAATTCTTTTCAGCACGTCTAAATTATTTTCAGCATTCAAACCAATTACAAAAAAAGTTGCCGGAATTTTATATTGTTTTAAGATATCGAGTATCTGCGGCGTGTACTTTGCATCCGGCCCGTCGTCAAATGTTAGAACAACTTTTTTGTCAACCTTTCCAAATTTCTTCATCAGATAGTTCGACGGCAGCTTTTCATATTCTTGATCGCTAATTACTT
>JAJYMU010000257.1 GCA_021786655.1 Bacteroidota bacterium | reverse complement strand
ACCAAAGACAATTGAATACCATCGTTCACGTCTTATGCAAAGACTAAATATCAAGTCGTTTCCTGAATTGATTACGTACGCAGTTAAATTTTCTATGGTCAATAAACTTTTTGATGAGGAATAGTGTTTGCGTTTCCTTTTATAGTTGCGTTTGTATCCTCTGTGTTTTGGATTTTCCCAGCAATTCGAAATTACAAAACAAATTTATTTTTATACTTTCTTATTCTAGCCATTTCAGATCCCATAGTAATTACAGCATCTTTCTTAATACCTATGCTTGGGCAGCGACTATACTTGTTGTTTTCATTGCTTACTATAGCGTCGCTCAGAAATCTGTTCTCGAGTAAAACTCTTTATCTGAGAATTCTTATACTGCTACTGTTATTTGGAGTTACTGCAGCATTCACTTCTATTACCGCCGCTTATATTTCAATTATAATAGACCATATCTGTGCTGTCTTCATTTTTCTGGTTCTACTTTTGTCGTATGTTTCGCTCAATTCCAAGGTTAAGGGCTATCATATTATTTTGTTGCTGTATGAGGTTTCAATCATTTTGAAAGTCCTTTTTGTTGTTCTAAATGTTGAATTGGGTCTCGGTTATTTTTACACCACGACCATTTTTGAAATGTTGATAGCAGTGTTTTTCTCCGTTTACAAAGAAACCGACAACAAATTATTGATTGATTTAAAAAACGTGTGAGAGTTTTTGATGCGGGCGCGACTTACTCTTTCCAGATAAAATCAAAAAGTAAATATGAAGCAGTTGTCATAATCACATCATAACATAACAAAACATAAATCTCCACTTGCGAAGCTGCTACGGAATTGCCTTCCATAGAAAATTTAGTGAGTTCTAGCAGTGTAAGTATCAATGGCAGTAGTATCGGAAATGATAGCACGGGATACAAAGTTCCCTTGGAGCTTGCTTTCGAAATGATAGCCGCGATTATTGTGGATGAAACAGCTATGCCGATATTACCAAAAAAGAATGCAATGGTGAATAACAGAAAGTTTTTGATTATAAAAGAGGGGAACAGCATAGAAAACAAAATTGTAATCACGAGGTTCATTAGAAAGACGAGCAGAAGATTAAAAATTAATTTGCCGGAATAAATTGTTGATGGCGAAGCGATGAGATGAAGCGTCATCGTAGTGCCGCGTTCTTCCTCCGAAACAAATGCGCGTGAAAGACCAGACATTGCCGAGAAGAAAATAACGACCCACAATAACCCGCCGGTTAGATCCGCAGAAAGTTTTTCGTTTCCGATAGAAAACATGATTACGCTTATCGTGACAAGGATAAACATTGCAAGCGCGTTGATTGCGTACCTTGTTCTTATTTCCGACTGCCAATCTTTTCTAAACAGCGAGTACGATTTCATGTGTAACGGTTATCTCTTAAATTTTTCCAGTTCAATTATTTCTTTGCACAACGCCAAATCCGCTCTTTCATTCGATGCAACAATTACTAAATTATTTTTTGCCTCAAGCGATATCAATTCATATACTTTGTTCTTGCCCGCATCATCTAGATTGGAGGTGGGCTCGTCAAAAATTAACAACATCGGGTTATGCAGAAGAGCAAAAATAAATTTCAATCTCTGTTTCATTCCTGATGAATAGCCGCGCACAAGATCGTTACGGCGTTCAAACAAATTCACTTCGTTTAACAAATGCACCGCTTTATCTCGCTGGAATTTTTTTCCGCGAATGTTTGAGAAATGGATCAAGTTTTCTTCTGCGGTAAACTCATCGTACAGATAAAGGTAAGGCGACACAAATCCCATGTGATTATGAAGCTGTTCGGCTTCAACTACTTTGTCTCCCGCTTTATGAATGACATTGCCTCTCGTGGGTGAGATTAGATCAGCAATTATTTTTACCAAAGTTGATTTGCCAGAACCGTTCGGACCCGAGATACCGTAAATATTTCCCGCTGTAAATTTAAAATTGATGTCGTCAAAGATCAGGCGTCTTCCGAAATATTTTACAAGATTTTTTAATTCTACGGAGTAATCAGTCATTGTAAATAACGAATTTTCCTTTTTTTATCTTATCCCCCGATTTCGTAATGTAAATATAAACGCCGGTGCCCAATTTTTTGCCATCAGAATCTATTCCGTCCCAAGGAACAACAACTTTATCAGCGGCAACAATACGTTTTTGCCCGGAATAAACCAACTTCATGTTGATATCGTAAACATAAAGTTCTGCGGTTCCGTCGGAAGAAATGAAAACCGGAAAGAAAAGAGTCTGCTGCGAACTGTATCTGAACGGCTGCGGGAACGCATAATCAATATTGTCGCTGATTATCTGCCCCTCGGCAATCGGAATGTTATTGAAAATATTCGACTGTGAAAAAACAAAACTGTTAACGGCGTCCAACTTTGTATAATAACCGTCCAAAACTTTTCTTGCATCGCTGAACGGCTGAGACGATAACGTGAATGTGAATGAATTAATTTTTACCGGGTACGAAATTCCACCGGATATATCGCAATTGCTAATCAATGCAACAAACGTATTAGCGGGACTGCTGGACGCATCGTTAAGAACAAGAAAGTTATTTGATACAGCTTCAGAGGTATTAGTTAGTGTTGTTGTCGGTCGGGTGAAAGGTGTATTTATCAAAGGTTGAATCAACGGATAGTTGAAAGCTTCCTTAAAATATTTTCCCGTCACGGAACGCGAGCCGGTAAAATAAGTCCACAGCCCGAAAGTATTGAATTCAATTTTAAAATTAGAACCGGCATCTTGAAGAGAGCCGGCAATGGCATGCAGCGCTCGTTCCGATGGCATTAATTCCCATGCGCGTTTTATTATTCCGAAACCGAAACGGTCTTTCAAAAATATATTCCAGATTGCCAGATCGTACCCGTCGTTTGATGAAAAAGCTTTGTTCGGACTGCCGAAATAATCTCCAAGATAATTGTAGTAATCGTTAATGGAATCATAAACAAATTCTTCCATCGAAGTGGAAGTTAGTTCATAATAAAATGTATCCGTAGGGCGGTAGATATAATTTCCAACTTGAATTGAATGATTGAACTCGTGAGCGACCGTCACGCGTGCTGCGTCGATTCCGTGCGTGTAATAGCCTGTACCAAAATCGTTATCAATAACCGTGAATGCGGTATATGTTGAATCAGTAATCTGCTGATCAGTTTCTGTGTAGCCGTACAAACCGCCGGCAAGATTCTGAATATAAATATCGTACTTGTCATCGCCGCCGGCATTACCGTCTTTTGGCGGTGCGGGAAAACCAAGAATGTTGACTTCAAAATTGTAACTTGAATCTGCCGCTTTAGCCAATTCAAAAAGATCATACAACGGCGCATCGTTACCTTTCTTAAAAAAATGAATTCGAAATCTTCCGGCCGGTGAAACAAAACTTGTATCGGTTGCCGGTCTTTGCAAAACTGAGGCGATAAACTTCTTCTGTTCCGGTTTGAAATTATTAAAGTTCAGCTTCACGTCATTGATTGTTCCAAATCCGCATTTGATTGGCGCACCGACCGATGTGACGACATGACCTTTAACGTAATGCGGTAAACCTTCTATCCGGAGGAAATCATTATATAACGAATCCAAGTTCTGCGAAAATAAACTTAGTGCCGGGATCAAAAAGAATATTAGCGAGAGTCTCTTCATCAAAATTTCTGAAACGTTATTATGTTTTGGTAGTTATCCGAGTATATAATAAACACGCGCTTAGCGCTTAAACTTTCCAAAGAATAATTATTAATCTTATTTAATTCCATCAGATCGTTTTCTTTTTTCGATTTTGAGCGGACATCTAATGAAACACTTCGCAATTTACCACGTTTATCTGCGTAAGAAAAAAATATTTTTTCCTCTGCCGAATCAAGATAATACTTTAGCAACGGATTCTCAGCGGTTTGATACTGAAGCGGAAATTTCGACACCTGATTCCCGTAAATAAAATATAAATCGCTGCTTTTTTGTGACGAAATTATTGCCGCAGCGGGTTTATACTGGTTGAGAGCCTCATTGAAACAGACTAAATCGTATTTTGGATTTTCACCAATAGAAGTTTTTCTGTTTATGAAATTATTTTTTTCAATTATCCTTTTATCAAAAACCACCCTCATCAAGTCGATTTCATTTGTAAAATTCACCCAATAAAAAACTTCTTTGAACGTACTTAAAATCAGTTCAGCGTTGTCGGCGTTATCGGAAATAACATCAGAGTTGAGTAAGACATACCTGAAATCACGGAACACAAAACTCTGCAGCACAAGTTGACGATTCTTTTTTATAAGCACATAAATTGTCGGGCGGTCCAATGGTTTATCCGATGCTACTTTCAAATCAACAATAGGTCCATCGGCATAGAAAGATTTTTTTGTGTAGCGGAAACCGTCAAAGTTTATTTCCACAGCTTCAATAGTTCTATCACCTTTCTTATAAAGGAAAAAAGTTTTCTGTCTATTCCGGGTATCTTCAATTTCTATCCCGTCAAACGCCATTGTTACCGGTATTGAATAAAACGTTCTGAACAAATTTCTGCGTTCGTTGATCAGCAAATTGAGCGACGGCTCGCTTTCATTTATGTAACAGATATCTTTGAATTTATCGTTCAGATAATCGAACGTAGTCACCAATCCGGGTTTCAATCCGAGAGAGATCGAAAAGTTATCATCATTTAACATAACCGAATTAATTAGATATAACTTTCCTTCGGTGCTGAGTACAGCCAGTTTCTTCCCGCCTCTATCAACATAAGCAACAAGATCAACCAAGCCCGGTTTTTTCATATAAAGCAGCGGGGGATAAAAAACGTTGGTGCCTTTTGCAAAGGAGATGTAAAGTTCGCCGCTCTGCTTGTTAAGAAAAGCCACATCGTTGAATCCGTCGCCGTTGAAATCTTGAATTACGTATCGATCCGGTTTAACATGCGTCTCTAAAACAAATTTTTTCTGAAATGACGAAACCGAATCTCCCAATAAAACTTCGAGATGATTGTCATGGACAAAAATTAGATCGGTAAATCCATCGGAATTAAAATCCGTAGATTTAAACTCGCTCAAGTCGCCGTTCATCCCTATCAAACGCGATTCTTCAAAACCACCGTAGTGATTGTTATAATATAAAATGAAAGAATTTGTCTGCGCATCGAAAGCCGCAATGTCGAAAAACTTGTCGTAGTCAAGATCAATAAAAGTGGAATAAACGAACGACTTTCCTTTAGCGAGTGAGGTCTCCTTGAGAACGTTTTTATTTTCTCTAATTATATGTAATCCATCAAGTGATCCGCCGGAAACAAGCCCAACTCTTTTACCGTTTCCGTCAACGTCTCCCACGTCAATCTTAGTAGGAAATCCATCAAACTTTATTTTACTTTTCCATTCAATTGATCCGCTCTTTGAGAAAGAAGCAGTGCCAACCTGCCGTGTCTTGCGTGATAGAATGAAATAACTTCTCGACGTGTTTTCGTTAGCCATTGCATGCAATTCGGAAATTGCATAAGGCGAATATCTTTCGCTTGCCTTTCCGAAGTTTGATTTGTTATCTGCTGTGAGAGATAAATACTTGTTTTCGGTCGATGAGTAGATTATTAGATCGCGGAAACCATCTATTGTATAGTCCACACCAAACACGTTTGTAAAATCCGGCTTGATGGAAAACTCTCTATATCTGCAAAAACCGTTAATTGGAGTTTGTGCCGATAGGTTTGAGAGAAAAAGGAAAGTAAAAAGTATAACTTTAACTAGAACGTTTTCTGGTACCGAGACGATTTTCTCTTCTCTTAAGAGCTTCTTCAAATCTTCTCTTTTCTTCATCTGTTTCCGGAACAATTTCGAATGTTTCAACAGGCTTCCCGTTTTCGTCAACGCTTACAAAAGTTAAATAAGCAGAATTAGTATGAACTTTAGTCCCTTCGGTGAGCAATTCAGCATAAACCTCCACTCCAACTTCCATGGAAGTTCTGAATGCACGATTTACAGATGCAGTCAAAGTTACAACATTTCCCAATTTTATCGGATGATGGAAATCTATTCGATCGACCGAAGCTGTAACACAAACGCGCTGTGAATGTTTTGCCGCCGAAACAGCCGCGCAGATGTCAATCCAATGCATCAGCTCACCTCCGAGCAGATTGCCCAGCTGATTTGTATGATGGGGCAGAACAAGCTCGGTCATCGTTACAATCGATCCGTTTACATTTTTCTTTCGGCTCTTAGAATTCATTTCTTATCCGACAATGCTACTTCTATACCTTGCAGTTCTTTTGCGTTCGTGTCGTTTGGGTAACGGTTTAAGAATAAACTTATGTCTGCGAGCGCATCGTTGTTCAACTTTTTCTTCACTTCAATTTTGATCTTGTTGTATAATGCCATCGGTGCATACTGTGTATCATGATATGTATCCACTACCATGGCATAATATTTCATTGCGGCGTTTTCATACTGCATCTTTTCATAAATGACTGCGCTCTGATATTCTTTCTCTGCTAATTTTTCGTTCATCTCTTTAATTTTTCTGTCGGCTTCCTCAACCTTCTTGTTTGAAGGGAAGAAATCTATAAATGCCTGGAATTCTTCTATCGCTTTTTTTGTGTATGCTTGATCAAGCTGGTAAGGCGGTGAAAGCTTATAATAACATTCTGCCAGCATAAATTGCGCATCGGGCACAAACGGACTTGCTGAAATATTTTTTATCAATTTGCTGAATTCGTATGCAGCAAGCAAATACTGTTTTCTCTGGACGTAAGTCATTGCCAAGTAGTATTGAGCATCGTCGTTAAAAGCGCTGCCAGAATACTGAAGAACAAAGTTCTGAAATTCTTGAAGAGCCGGTTCGTAATCTCCTTCGTTATACAACCTCATCGCATA
>JAJYMU010000006.1 GCA_021786655.1 Bacteroidota bacterium | reverse complement strand
AATCGCTTCTTCTCTTAAAGAATCCAGCTTTGAAACGGCTGCCGGTTTTTCAGCAGAAACTTTTGGTTTGGGTTTTCTAACAGCAGTTTTTGGTTCCGGCTCCGCAATTTCTCCGAACAAAGTTTCTCTTTCAGTTAACTTTTTTTCTCGAGGTTTTTCTTTTTTAATTTCTTTTGTTTCGGCTACAGGCTGAAGTGAAGAGTAGTAAATTATTTCTTCAAGCTGATCATCGGGACGCGGTATAACATGCGCTGAAACTAGCTGGCCTACGCGTTGAGCTGCGGCGGAACCGGCGTCAACGGCTGATTTAACAGCCGCTACTTCGCCGATAATTTTTACCGTAACCAAAGCTGCGGTGATTTTTTCTTTACTCACCAGCTTCACATTGGCGGCTTTAACCATTGCATCAGCAGCTTCAATCGCTCCGATTAAGCCTTTAGTTTCAATAAGACCTAAAGCTAGTTGCATGCTCTAATCTTTATTTAGCTCTTTTGGGAAGGATCATTTCAACATCAGCATGAGGGCGAGGAATGACGTGAACTGAAACCAATTCTCCAACTCTTTGAGCTGCTGCTGCGCCGGCATCGGTTGCAGCTTTAACAGCGCCAACATCGCCTCGAACCATAACCGTAACGTAGCCGCCGCCGATCGTTTCTTTTCCGATCAGTTCTACTTTTGCGGCTTTTACCATGGCATCGGCTGCTTCAATTGCGCCAACCAGCCCTTTGGTTTCAATCATTCCGAGTGCGTCAAGTGTCATAGATGTGCTCCCTATTGGTTTTATTACTGATCCAAAATAGTTTATAATGATAAAAATGTCAATTTAATATTGTTGCTTTAAGATCAAATTCAACTGCGGTTTTGAGCGTTCAAATAGTCTTCAAGTATAACAGCCGCCGCGTTTTTATCCAGCAATGATTTATCCCGTCTTTTCTTTTTCGAACTTACCGACGCAATAATTCTCTGTTTGGCAATATCGGAGGAATAGCGTTCGTCAACCAGTTCCACCGGAAGAGAAATTCGTTTTTCCAATTCCTCTTTGAAAGTTATAACCATCTTAGTGCTTGACGATTGCTCGCCGCTTTCTTTCAGCGGGTAACCGAGCACAATCTTAACAACCGAATACTCGGAAATGATTTTGGAAAGAGTATCCCAGAATTTGGAATCGTTCTGAAGTGTTGATAAAGGATAAGCGAAAATATTCAGAGGATCGGTAACGGCTAACCCGATTCTCTTTTCGCCGAAATCAATGGCAAGTGTTCTAGCTTCTTTCAAAAAGTTTCAACTGTTGTTATGAATTTTCAGTGTCAAATCGTTCTACGGAATAAATACCGCGGTTCTTTTTCAACCGGTCAATCAATTTCATCAGGTGATCCAAATCTTTAACGTAAACCGTGATGGTTCCTTTGAACATGGAATCTCCGGTTGTGATGTTGACCGATTTTATGTTCGTGTTCTGATAAGTCGTGATGCTGTTTGAAATGTCTTTCAAAATTCCGGGCATGTCCTCGCCGCGTATAATAATTCCGGCGACAAAGAACGCGCCGTTCGTTTTCGGCCACGACACCGGCACCAATCTGCTCTCATTCGTCTTCACCATGTTGATCAAGTTCTTGCAGTCTTTGCGATGAATTTTTATTCCTTCACCAATCGTAACGTAACCTATAACCTGATCACCGGGAATGGGATTGCAGCATTTGGCGTATGAATACGCGAAACCTTTCTGATCTCCTTCGACAACTACTCCGCCGGCGGTTGTGCGCGCGACATCCATAAATTTTTCGAACGCAACATCTGGCGCACTTTTGTCTTCCGCTTCCGTAGTTGGATTCAGAAGTTCGTCGAGATTAACTTTTTCATGTGCAATGGCTTTGTAAAGCTGCCTGGTGTTGTCAAATTTTAATTTTCTCGCCAGCTTAAGAAGTTCATCGTTGGAAAAAGAAAGTTTGAGCTTCTTTATTTTTTTCTCCCAAATTTCTTTTCCGTTTTCAATCAGCTTCTCTTCTTCTTTGTTCAAATATTTTCTTATGCTGTTCTTCGCTTTATGCGTCTGAACGAATTGCAGCCAACTTTTATTCGGATGCTGATTTTTCGACGTGATGATTTCCACCTGGTCGCCACTGTGAATTACAGTGTCGAGCGGAACAATCTTACCGTTGACCTTTGCGCCGATGCACCGGTAACCGACATTGCTGTGAATCTCGAACGCAAAATCTACCGGAGTGGAATTGAGTGGAAGCCGCCGCAAATCTCCTTTCGGCGTGAAAATATAAATTTCATCCTGGTACAAGTTCAGTTTGAAACTAGCAAGAATTTCTTTTGTCGCTTCATCCTTCGAAGCGTTTTCGAAAATATCCCGAACCCAGTTAACCCATTCCTCAAGGTCTTTATCCGTTGAGACAAGTTTCTCTTTGTATTTCCAGTGTGCGGCAACACCTTTCTCTGCAATCTCATGCATCTTTCTTGTTCTGATCTGAACTTCAACCAACTTTCCTTCCGGACCAATTACCGTTGTGTGGATTGATTGATAATTATTTTTCTTCGGAATCGAAATAAAATCTTTGAACCGGTCGCTGATTGGTTTGTACAACTGATTGATTACGCCAAGCACGTAATAACATTCGTTGGGATCATTGTTTTCAAGAATAATTCTGAGCGCAAGAAGATCGTAAATGTCTTCGAACGGCCGGTTCTGAATAATCATTTTTCTGTAAACGCTGTAAAGATGTTTTGGCCGCCCGCCCATTTCATATTTAAGATTAAGTTCTTTCAACTTCTCAACAATCGGTTTGGAAAATTTTGCAATGAACGCTTCCCTTTCTTTCCGCGTGTTCTTAATCTTCTTCGCAATGTCTTCGTAAGCTTCTTTGTTTAGGTACTTAAACGCGAGGTCTTCCAATTCCCATTTCAAAACCGCTAAACCAAAACGGTGAGCGAACGGCGCATAAATTTCCAGAGTCTCTTTTGCAATTCTTCTCTGCTTCTGCGGATGAACGAACTCAAGCGTTCTCATATTGTGAAGACGGTCGGCAAACTTTACTAGGATAACGCGAACATCTTTTACCATCGACAAAAGAAGTTTGCGGTAATTTTCGGCTTGAGTGATTTCCTGCCCTTTGAAAACGCCGCCTATTTTTGTAACGCCGTCAACAATTTCCGCAATTTCTTTGCTGAACTCTTTGCCGAGAAAATCCAGACTGATATCGGAATCTTCCACTACATCGTGAAGCAGCGCGCTTACAACTGAAACATCATCGAGCGGAATTTCACGCGCAATGATCATCGCAACTTCGTATGGGTGATTGAAATACGGCTCGCCGGAAGCGCGGAAATCGTTCTTGTGCGATTCATAGCTCAGCTGAAAAGCTTTTTTGATAAGCCCCTCATTCACTGCGGGAAGATTCGTTTTGCAAATCTTCAAGAGGTCATCCAGCATCCGCTGATGTTTTACGCTGATCGTCGCTTCCATTTAACAACAACCTTTTATAGTTGGCTCTGCCGCTTGTTGAGGCGGACATTTTACAGTGCCGTAAGAACAAAAAACGCAGCAATCCCCTTCCTTCGGTTTTAAAATTTTATTACAACTTTCACAAACGTAAAAATGCTGACAAGCATTTTCCGGCATCGTTTCTAATTTTTCAAAACCGCAGTAAGGACATTTTATAATCGATTCGGTTATCAAACTCATTTCATCAACTCTTTTCAAAGTATCAACTTCTTATTAATCTAAAATGTTCCAAAAGTTCTATCGCCCGCGTCGCCTAAACCCGGCATAATATATCCATTCGAGTTCAATTGTCTATCCAGCGCCGCAGTATAAATCGGCACTTCGGGATGTTCTGCGTTCATTTTCTCAACGCCTTCCGGCGCGGAGATTAGACAAGCCAGAACACATTTATTAGCACCCTGTTGTTTCAACGAATTGAATGAAGCCACAGCGCTTCCGCCGGTTGCAAGCATCGGGTCCAAAAGAATTGTGACGGACTCGCCTAGATTGCCCGGAGTCTTATAATAGTAATCAATCGGCTGCAAAGTTTTTTCGTCGCGCTGAAGTCCAATGTGCCCAACTTTAGCTTGCGGAATCATTTCGAGAAACGAACTGACCATGCTCAGTCCCGCACGCAACACGGGGACGAGAACAATTTGTTTTGAAAGTTTGTAACCTTTTGTTTTTTCAAGCGGCGTTTCAACTTCAAATTCATCCAGCTCAAATGATTTGCAAATTTCTATCGCAAGCGAATAAGAAACTCTGTTGAGCGCCGAACGGAATCCGGCGGGATCGGTGCGTTTATCGCGCAGAATGGTTACGTCTTGCTTAATCAACGGATTCTCAACCAGATAGAAATTTTTCATTTCAGCTCTCTCTCAATTTTTCTGCCGAGTACCGACAAGATATTTACAAACGGTGAAAGAGGCGGCGTGTAATTGTAATTTACGTTTGCCAATTCAGTCACCCGAATTTTATTGTGGATATATGTTGAAATCAAGTCGCCAAATCCAACTACTTCTTTATTGCCGAAAAAATTTGCGCCTAAAAATTGTTTTGTGTTCTTATCAAAGATTAATTTACCGAAAACATTTTCCGCAGCCGGCATAACCTTAACGAGATTTTGCGCAACGGCATTAACCGACGCAAAATTGTAGCGGTATTTTTTTGCATCGGCAGAGCTTAACCCGACCGTTACCAAAGATCTTCCGAATAATTCCACCGCGATATTTTTTACGACCGGATGAACCATGGCGTTTCCGCCAGATGCATTTTCTCCGGCGGTGTGACCGCTTTGATGCGCGTAAGTTGCTAGCGGAAAATAATCCGGCTTGCCGGTAATACGATTTACAACTTCCGTGCAGTCGCCGGCGGCAAAAATATTCGGGTCGCTCGTGCGGAGTTTCTGATCGACTTTTATTCCGCCGAAACTTCCAATGCCAAGTTTAGCCGAAACAGCCAGCGTGTTATTCGGTTCGAATCCGATTGAAGTGATAACTAAATCAAACTCCGTACTTCGTCCTTCATACTTTATACTTTGGAATTTGTTTTCATCGTGTCTAAATCTTACATCTTTTGCGCCGCCGATAAAATTTATTTTCTTCTGATTCAGCAGATCCAAAACCAAGTTGCGCGTTTCATTTTCAGCGCCGGGCAGAGGAAGATTTTCTTTTTCTAAAATTGTTACGTCGCAGCCGAGCGAGTGAAGCGCGTCCGCGGTTTCGAGTCCAATGTATCCGGCGCCGATAATCAAAACCTTTTTGGCGCTGTAACGTTCTATGTAATTCTTGATCACAAGAAGATCGCTGACGGATTTAAGCGTGAACGAGTTAACCAGACAGTTCGGCAGTGCGGCAAGTGTTTTCGCTTTCGAGCCGGTGCATAAAATCAGTTTATCGTAATTCATTTCGAGCTTCCGACCACTCTTAAAATCCTTGACAACAAGCACGCGTTCCAATCTGTTAATTTTTTCCGCGTGATGACCGGTTAAAACTTTTACACCCTTTTCACTTTCGAACGAAGACGCGCTGTAAAAAACCACGTCCTCATAATTCTTAATTTCTCCGCTGAGCACATAGGGCAGTTCGCACGTGCCGGTAGAAATAAATTCTCCGGCTTCAATCATCGTTACTTCCGCATCGGGCGCGGTGCGCTTTGCCTTTGCAGCAGCAGCCGGACCCGCGGCATTGCCACCGACAACAATTATTTTCTTATGCAGATTTAACCGCTGCATTTGCCCTAACCGGATTTTGTTGCGATAAATATAATTAATATTGACAACAAATTTCCCGAATGTAATTGCCCGCCCGCCTTGTAGGGTTAACTATAGTTGCAGTGCGATTACCAGGTACGGGTCATGCGTGACTGCAAACAAAATATGAGATGCAAAAATGGAAACTGCAAGCCAATAGATGGAGACTTTACTTTTACAAATGCCGGCTTTGAGCCAAGTGATGAATACTTTATTTCGAAAGATGAAAACTTCACTTCGACAAATGGGGACTTCCAGCTTATAAACGGAAACTTCGTTTCAACAGATGAAGACTTCAAGCCGATAGATGGAGACTTCACTTCAACAGATGAAGACTTCAAGCTGAAAGATGGAGACTTCACTTCAACAGATGAAGACTTCAAGCCGATAGACGGAGGCTTCGCTTAGAAAAATGAGGACTTGAGTTAGCAAAATGACGACTTCTATCCGCTAGATGGTAAATTCAGCTCAAAAAATGAGGAGTTGAATTTGAGAAATAAGAAGGTTTTCAAGAAAAACATAGAAAATAGCACAAAAGCGCAGCCGATGACCGGAACAGCTGCCATTGTAGGTCGACCCGTCTGCCGCTTCACTTTTGGCAAGTGGAAGCGGCCCGACGAGGCAGACTCTCCGAGTTGACCTCACACGTCATGGGCTTATTACTTCGTTTTGGTCGAAATAAAATTTCGACCTACACATAAATGAGAAAATTATTGACAACAAATTTCCTTTACGTTAATTTGAAGCCGCACCCAAAAGCGCTTCGTAAACCGGGGTTTTTAGGGCGGGTATTAGTAACAAAGAATATAGATTTTCCTTTTCTCTCCGATACTGAAAAATAGTGCGCGTGATAGCACGCATGAAATTTTGGATACAGAGTAAAAACAAAATAAACATTAGTAGATAAACAACACCCGCTATGATGTCTTCTGGCGGGTTAACTAATAGTTAGGTTTATAAACAAAGTAACATTTGTACAAGTGTAATCAACCAAGTTGGTTTGTTGTTCTGGTTTAGTTCTTTGTTTCTTGTTGTTGCTCAGTTCGGATTATGGTTTGCAAAACTAAAAATTGCTGATTAAAAGTTAGTTTGCAAAATCGTCTTCCTAAGTTTTCAATGCTTAGGTGGC
>JAJYMU010000315.1 GCA_021786655.1 Bacteroidota bacterium | reverse complement strand
GCTACCTTATCGAACTGCGTTTGCGCCATCTCGAATGGATTAAAAGCTTTGTTGCTGCTCATAAATAACCTCTATAAGAATTTTTTTAAGATTGATGAGCCGACGAAAAAAATAAAATGTTATTTGGATTTATCTATCTGGTAATTGGTTATAACTTTTTTCTAATCGTCGACACAACTTCCATATAATGGAAAATTAACGTAAGGAAAATAGATAGGTTTGAGTATGCGAAGCAATAAAAATGGAAACCGCTATTTTCGTTGTCACAAGTTTTCATACGCTAATTTTATTAATTGATTAGAATTCTATCGAATTAGGAGCATTAGCGGAAACACAATACACACGGTTTTACCAAACGTTTATGCGTCTTAAACGACTAATGATTTGTTAATCCGGAATTGAGATGTATTTCAAAAAAAAACAATGCTTGGTTTTCAAAGAGAGACATTTTATTTTCGAGCAATTCAAAGATGGAAATTAATTTTGGAGTATGTAATGAGAACATTATGCAGTTCGATTCTTCTATCAGTTATTCTATTTGTTTCAGTTCATGCGCAAGAGCAGAAAATAAAATATCCGGTTGCGAAAAAAGTTGATCACGTTGATGATTACCACGGAATAAAAGTAGCTGATCCTTACCGCTGGCTTGAAGATACCAATTCCAAAGAAACAGCGGACTGGGTTGAAGCTGAGAACAAGGTAACGGAAGAATACCTTTCCAAGATTCCTTTCCGAGACGCACTAAGAAAAAAATTAACCGATCTATGGAATTATGAAAAATATTCCGCGCCATCTAAGCACGGCAGCTATTACATCTACTCAAAAAATGATGGTCTTCAGGAACAGAACGTAATCTATATGCAGAGCGGTTTGGATGCAAAACCGGAAGTCCTTCTCGATCCAAATAAATTATCTAGCGATGGCTCTGTAAGTCTCGGCGGATTGGCGATTTCAAACGATAACAAATATTTGGCTTACGGAATCTCGCGAGGCGGGTCAGACTGGCGCGAATTTTATGTTATGGACGTGCAAACAAAAAAATTAACCGATGACGTAATTAAATGGGCTAAGTTTACCGGCACTGCCTGGTATAAAGAGGGTTTCTATTACTCACGTTACGATGAACCGAAACCCGGTGAAGAACTTAAACAAACAAATGAATTTCAGAAACTGTATTTCCACAAACTTGGCACACCGCAATCAGACGATAGATTGATTTTAGAAGACAAAGAAAATCCAAAACGCGGTTTCAGCGCCGGTGTAACCGATGACGAAAAATTTCTTGTCGTTTCTGTCTGGGAAGGTTCTTCAACCAAAAATATGATTTGGTACCAAGACCTTACTGACGGCGGCTCAATTGTAAGACTCATCGATAAGCCGGATGCCGAATACGGATTTGTTGATGACTTCAACGGTAAATTTTTTGCAACAACAAATTTGGATGCGCCGAACAACAAACTCGTCTTGATCGATCCGAAAAAACCGGGTAAGAAAGATTGGAAAACCATCATCCCGGAATCAAAATATGTGATGCAATCGGTTTCTTTCGTTGGAGGGAAATTAATTGTAACATACTTGAAAGACGCCAACAGCAAAGTCTCGGTTTACCAGCCCAACGGAAAATATTTGTACGATGTCAAGTTGCCCGCACTCGGTACGGTCGGGGGTTTTGGCGGAAAGCAAACCGAGAACGAAACGTTCTACACTTTTACATCGTTCACATATCCGCCTACCATTTACAAGTACGACGTAAAGAATAATAAATCCGAACTGTTCAGAAAATCCGCGGTCTCCTTCGATCCTTCTTCATACGAAACAAAAGAAGTCTTCTGCAAAAGCAAAGACGGCACAAAGGTTCCGATGTTCATCGTTTACAAGAAAGGTTTGAAACTCGACGGCAACAATCCGACATTACTTTACGCGTACGGCGGATTCAATATTCCAATTCTCCCATCGTTTAGTGTCGCAAGAATTCCTCTTCTCGAAAACGGAGTTGTCTATGCGTCCGCATGTCTGCGCGGAGGAAGTGAATACGGCGAAGTCTGGCACAAAGCCGGAATGCTCAATAAAAAGCAAAATGTTTTTGATGATTTTATTTCTGCGGCTGAGTACTTAATCAAAAATAAATATACCAGTCCAAACAAACTTGCCGTACAAGGCGCTTCAAACGGAGGTTTGCTTATAGGCGCGGTTATTAACCAAAGACCGGATTTGTTTAAAGTAGCTTTCCCGATGGTTGGCGTAATGGACATGCTTCGTTATCATAAGTTTACAATCGGTTGGGCTTGGGTGCCGGAATACGGATCGAGTGACAATCAGGAACAATTTAAATATTTGATAAAATATTCTCCGCTTCACAATATTAAGAAAGGCGCCGACTACCCGGCTACAATGATAACCACTGCCGATCACGATGACCGTGTGTTTCCGGCACACTCGTTTAAGTATGCGGCAACACTGCAAGAAAAAAACAGCGGTAAGAACCCAACATTGATTCGAATAGAAACAAAGGTTGGACACGGAGCCGGCACGAGCACTTCTAAATCAATTGAGCTTTACACAGACTTGTGGTCGTTCATGTTTTATAATATGGGTTTAACGCCGAAGTTTTGATTTCAAATGCAGAGACTTCCGCGGCGAGAGTCTCTGCGTTACAATTTCTATCGACTTTGTAAATCTTCGGTTTATTAATTAATTTTATTGCATGAAATGAGAACGAACAAATGAAGTTAATATTCCGCCTCCATGCAGTTGAAAGAATGTTTGAAAGAAAAATAACGTATGGGGATGTAAATAAGATTCTCATTGAGGGAAAAGTGATTGAAGAATACAAACATGATCAGCCCTACCCATCAAAACTGATATTAGGATTTGTTAAAAAGAGACCGATACATATAGTTGTTGCAGAGAACATTGGAGAAGATCAAACAATAATTATTACTGTTTATGAACCAGATAAAAGTAGATGGGATGAAAAGTTTGAAAGGAGGATAATATGAAATGTATGATTTGTAAGTCCGGTGAGACCGTCGATGGCAAAACCATTGTTACTCTAAATAGAGAAGAGACAGTTATTGTCTTTAAGAGCGTACCATGCCAGGTGTGTAACAATTGTGGCGAAAAATATATCGAACAAAACATTACAGAAAGTTTATTGAACATTGCCGAAGAAGTAAATAGTAGCGGTGTTCAAGTGGACATCAGAGAATATAAAGCGGCTTAGTTATTTGTAAATCTATTTTTGTTCAAAGTAACACTCATGGTTACAAAACATCAACCTTGTCTGCCGTGCAATTTCTAATTATTATTCCTCAGAGACTCGCCGCGCCGAGTCTCTACTGTTTCTAACTCTTCCGAAAAATTCGTGGAACAATTTTTAATAAATCTTTTGTGCCTTTAACGCGCGCGCTCAAAGTAATCCCATACAAAAGATTCATCGCGCCTTTCAGTCCATTGTAAAGATTTTTATTGAACGGGTGCCACCACAAATTTTTCTTTACGAACGGAAGAATATCCTTAACAATTACAAGCGGCTGAGTCATCTCGTCGAAGCCCATGCGTCCGTGTGTTCTTCCGATACCCGAATGTTTGAAGCCGCCCCACGGAGTTTCCGCCATTCCATGACTCATAAGATGATCGTTAATAGTAACAACGCCGGCTTTTATTTTTTTAGCTATTGATTCTCCGCGACTAGAATTCTTCGTCCAAACGGAACCGGTTAATCCCAAGTACGAATCATTTGCAAGACGAATTGCTTCATCGTAGTTGGAGAATTTCATCACGCCAACAACCGGACCGAAAGTTTCATCGCGCATTAACGTCATATCATGATTTACATCCGTAATCACCATTGCCGGGAGAAAATTTTTGAGATTACCATCGCTCGGAATTTTTGATTCTGCAAAAACTTTCGCTCCTTTTTTAAGCGCATCATTAACGTGGCTTTTAACAGTCTTAACTTGTTCTTCGGTTGTCATGCATCCCATGTCGGAATCAAACTGCCCGTCATACCCGACACGCAAATTTTCGATTTTGTTTTTGAGAATATTCATGAAGTCGTTATACACTTTCTTATGGACATAAATTCTTTCCACACCTCCGCATGACTGTCCTGCATTTTGAAATCCTGCCCAGAGCGCTCCCATCGCAGAGCGGTAAGGATCGGCATCTTCACAGACAATCATTGCATCATTGCCGCCAAGTTCAAGGCAAATGGGAGTTAAAGTTTTTCCCGCTCTCTCCATCAAATACTTGCCGACAGCAACAGAACCGGTGAAAAATATTTTATCGATACCGGCTTCCAGAAAAGCATTTCCGGCAATCTTCCCGGGAAGATTTATAAAATTAAAAATACCGGGTGGAAGGTTCGCGTATTCAAATGCTTGTTTTAAAGTTTGCCCAACCATTTGCGTTTCGGTTGCTGTTTTCAAAATCACGGCATTGCCTGCAAGCAAACCCATTATTACTTCCGAAAATGGAATTGAGAATGGATAATTCCACGGTGATATAATCCCAACCACACCGTAAGGTATGCGGACAATTTTACTTCTTTTGTTTACAAGCATAATACTTCCGGCGCGCAGTTTTTGATCACTAAGAAACTTCTTCGCGTTTTTACAATAAAACGAAACAGCCATAGATGCCGGGAATACTTCTGTTGCAATCGCATCAACTCTGGTTTTTCCGTTATCACGCGAAATCGTTTCGGCAATCTTGTCTGCGTTCTCGATCAGATAATCACGCACTGCTTTAACCTTTAATACTCTTTCGGATATGTCGGTGCCTTCCCATCCTTTCTGGGATTTTCTTGCAGTCGATATCATCTTTTTAAGTTCGTCTTCAGTGTTTAACTTTGTATGACCGAGAATTTCACCGGTGGCGGGATTTGTTGACGTGGTTTTCTGATTCATATTAACTCCGCTCTTTCGTTTGTATGCAGAAAATATTTTCGACCACATTTGCTTGTCATAAATTATCAAATATTTATTAAATTATTGCCGATTATTTGAGCGTGGAATGGAAATTAAGGTTCAGGATAAAAGTAATTATCTTAGATCGATTCTTGTTCTTATCGGTAAAGACGGAAAAATCGGTAAAGAAGAAAGACAAATGGTTTTGAAACTTTCGCATATTCTTGGTTTCAGCAAAAGTTTTTGCGAAGAAGCTGTCAACGATTTGCTGGAAAATGAATACATAATTGATGATCCGCCGCTTTTTTCCGAAAAGGCAATTGCTGAGGCATTTTTGAAAGACGGAATGCAAATCGCATTTGCGGATAAGGACATTCATCTTTACGAGATGAACTGGCTAAAAGCCGTTGGCGACAAAAACAATATTTCTCCCGAATGGCAGTTAAACGAATTCGAGAAGATTCAAAAATCTACTTCCGCAAAAGCAACCGAGAAGCTATTTGAAATTGCAAAGCTTCTTCGATAACAAAATCTGTTAAACCGGCACTTCAACGTAGGTATATTTTCTATTTTTTCTTAAATTATTGTATCCATAATTGACTTCTGCATTTCTAACGGAATCATGGTATTTCAGCCAATATCTTGGTGCAGTTTGTGAATGATTTAATGAAAACTCGAGATGGTAAATAAAAAAAAGATAATTCTGATAGAAGATGACGAGGGTGTTACCCGGTTGATACAATTCAAGTTAGCCAAAGAAGGCTATGAAATAGTTGTCTTTCCGAATGGCGAGAAAGTTGCCGACTATCTTCTAACCAACAAGGTCTCATTGGTCATTTCTGACGTTATGATGCCTGTTGTTGACGGGTTGACTATCTTGAAACTAATAAAATCTACTCCGGAGATCGCTGATATACCGGTGATACTGCTTTCAACCTATTCTCACGAAAGCATTATTCTGGAAGGATTGCGTGCCGGCGCCGCGGACTACATTACAAAACCTTTCTCAACTTCGGAACTCCTTATGCGAATCCAAAAAGCACTTCTGAAATGATGGACCGCCTTTGTTTTCGCAACGAAGGATTTAAGAGTTACAACAAAATCGTTCAAAGATAGGAGTAAGTTTTGCTAAGCGGTCACAATCTGTATCTAATAATTGCGCTCACTTTCTTTTTACTACTCACTTACGTTTTCATGTCGAGTCTTCTTTTGTTACGAGTCGCAAACTATTTTAGAGAAAAACGACAGAATAAGTTTACATCGCGTTGGCAGGATGAGGTTTTGGATTATCTTACTTCACAATCGGACCCGAAGACTATCGTTGCAAGAATACCAAAATCGAGCTATCCAGATTTGATTTTTTTTCTAGCTTCATTTTTTCTCCACTTAAAGGGAGAAGATTTGGAGCAGCTTAAAAAATTAGTAACCGAAAGCGACTTGAAAACGTATTTCATCAAAAACTTAAAAAGTTTTCGGAAGAAAAAACGTATTGAAGCAATTTACTTTTTACGATTTGTAAAAAGCGATGAAGTCGTTAATCTGCTTGCCGGTGAACTAAATGACTCGAACCAAATGATTTTTAGAACCGCGGTAGAAAGTCTCGCTTATCTCGATGCTGTAACTATGATTGATCAAATCCTTGATGCGGCTAAATCCAGAAAACAATTTACCGGCGACAGCATTTTATCCATGATTATAAAATTCGATAGAACCATTTGTGAGCCGCTGGCAAAAAGACTAGCGATCGAGAAGGATTACGAGATTCAGCAAATCATAATCACCGTTCTCTGGCATTTTAAGTACGCAGAAGCGCTGGACGTTATTCTAAAAATTCTTGTTTACAGCGGCAACAAAGCTCTAATACTTGAATCAATTAGATACCTCGGCGAAATAGAAAACATAGACTCTGTTAACTCGCTCAGATTTTTCTTGAATCATTCCCGTGCGGACATACGCGCGGCGGCAATCAGAGCAAT
>JAJYMU010000372.1 GCA_021786655.1 Bacteroidota bacterium | reverse complement strand
GCGTCGATAGTCCCCTTCATGGGGTAAGAAGATATAGTACAATTGGTTATGCTTACAAACGGTTCGGGCGAGAAAACGATAAATTTATTTTTGTAAAACAATTTATATCTAGCTTTACTCAAAAAAAATGTCTCTTTAAGTGTAAGATTAGTTTCTATTTTTGTGGGAAAAGTTAAATTGAGCAGGTAAGTGTTGCCTGCATGTATTTCTTTTAGAATTTTATCGAACGATAACCGAAACATTTCAAATGGTACCGGGTATTTTTCAAATCGAATCTCTTTTTTCGGATTTAATCCGGTTGAAAAATTTCTTGTCCCATTTATATCGAAAAGAATTTCAGCGGGATTCACCTCTTCAAGTTTTATTATTTGAGGTTCTTGCATTTCGAAATCGATAATAAACAAAAACGGAATTTTATTTTTTCCGTATTCGTTCATCTTTTGAATTGCGGACAATTTTTGATTTTTCATTTTGATAACAATGAATGACAAAATACTAATAATAGATAATTACGATTCGTTCACTTTTAATTTACGCCAAATTGTTGAAGAACTGAAGCATGATTACTCAATCATCAAAAACGACAAGGTTACAATTGAATCAGTCGCTCAACATTCAAAGATTCTGATCTCACCTGGACCCGGGACTCCCTCCTGTGCCGGGTCAGTAAAAGAAATAGTACGAAGGTTCGCTTCATCACGGAGTATTCTCGGCATTTGTCTAGGCCATCAAGCCATAGCGGAAGTTTTTGGTGGAACACTTTATAACCTCCAGAATGTGCGTCACGGAATAACAACAAGTGTCAACATCGTTCAACCTTTCGATTATTTATTCGAAAATATTCCGCCGCAATTTGAAGCCGGATTGTACCACTCATGGGCAGTCTCAAACAAGAATTTTCCCGGTTGTCTGAGAGTTACTTCTGTTAGTTCCGATAATGTTATTATGTCTCTCGCTCACGAAGAATACGATGTTAAAGGTGTACAATTTCATCCGGAATCGATAATGACAAAGTTGGGAAAGCGGCTTATTCAAAATTGGCTGAAGCATTAAAAACAACTTACTAACTCACCTTACGCAGGAAATGGAGTTTATAACCACGACCTTTCCACCTCGGCTCGCCGCCAAGGCGAGACGGGCAGGTCGTGGAAATATAAAGTCCCTTCGAAACTCGGGCTTCTCGCCTCGCTCCGCTTGTCGAAGCGGGTAGCCCAAAAGGATTCATAATGTGGCTAAAGCCAAATGGAGGGTGTTTTATTTAAACCACGACTTAAAAGTCGTGGCTATGGAAAAACGTATAATGCGTAAGGTGAGTTACTAACATGAGTCTGGAAAACATTATTTGTTTAGAAAGTTGTCGGTTATCTTTTCGTAAAAGTCTTTATCCCAAATCACTTTTATATCACCGTTCTTTATCCAGTAAAGTCGCGGCGGCGAATCGCCGATCAAATCAAAAAATTCTTTTGCGCTAATCATAGCATACGGAAAATGTGAACCTGTCATGCTATCAAACATTTGCGGGGTTGTCTTCCCTTCTTGGAAAAACAAAACATAGACTTCAGGCAATTTCTTTCCCGCTTTCTCAAGTTCAGCCATCTGTTTAGCGGTCTGTTGGCAATGTTCACAATCAAGGTTGAACACTGCAATAATTTTTTCGCCGCTAGATAAATCAACTCTTCCTTTGCCTTCGAAATAAGAATAAGATTGAAATCGGAACTCTTTCAAGTCCTTGATTGGAGCCGCAACAAACACAGCGGCAAAAGAAGAAATAACGATTACTGCCGGAATTAGGAAGCTGCTCTTTTCTTTTTTGATTATTCTGTAAAGTGTTACGATTAGCGCTATCAAGATTACGTTTTTGATAATCGATTCGACAGGAGACATTTTAATCATCTCGCCGAAGCATCCACAATTTTGAACGTCTTTCAAAATGAATCCGGTATAAACTAAATAAACCGTGAAGAAGGCAAGAAACAAAATTGAAAGGGGGATAACAATTTGTTTCAGAAAAGATTTCTGAAAAAACAGCAGACCAATCACGAGTTCGCCGGCAATTAACAGCCTGACAAAAAACGCTGCGCTTGCTCTATCACGAAAGAAGCTGTGATCAACTAAAATAATTTCAACGAGACCCGGCATTACTAATTTTGAATAAGCTGAGAAGACAAACACGCTGCCGATAATAATCTGCAGTATCCAACGAAAATAATTCCGGCGAACAGATTTTCGGTCATTCATTAATCGTCAGCACTTGTCATTTTAGATCATCAACGTTGTTCAACATATAACAATGGTTGTGTCTGGTCATTCCGATCTTGGGATAATAATCTACCGCCGCTGGAGCCGAGAGCAGAATTAATTTTGCCGGCTCACTTGCAATTTTTGTTTGTCTGATCAACTCCTTTCCGATTCCCATCTTTTGATAACTCTTTTTTACTGCTAGATCTGAAAGATACGTGCAGTAAGCAAAATCAGAAATAGAACGAGAAACACCGACGAGTAATCCGTCAACGCGCGCGGTTACAATTAAGTTTGCGTTCTTCACCATCTTAGCAATCCTTTTGTGATCATCCACCGGTCTCCGTTCACCAAGCGTTGAATCAACAAGACAATCTATAAACTCGTCAACGCTCAGATTATTTTCTATTTGGTATCTGACAGAATTCATAATCCACCGGAATTGTTTACACAAAAAATTTCTTATCCGCCGTGATCGCCGATCATCAGCCACTTGTCGTCTTGCTTCAATAAAATGTCGGTCCATCTGCCGGAACTGCTGCTGGTCTTGCCTTCGTTTTCCTTTTCGATCATCTTGAAATAATAATCAACGAACGCAAAGTTTCCGTAAACTTGAATAGCGACGGGCGTGATATCATAAACGAGTATTTTGGAATTCTTCATGGCGTATGCAAGAAATTTTCCGTGCGATTCTTTTGTTGTCGGCAATACGCTACTGTTAGACCACCCGCGGTAATCCGGATGAATGTAAGATTGGAATCCGTCATAATCGCCTTTGGCAAATAGCGACCAGTATGTTTCCACGTTCTTCCAGACTTCTTTTTGCGCGGCTGACCATTCTTGCGCAAAAAGTGATGACGAGTTAAACAGAAGCACGGCAAGAATCGCAAACATCGAAAAGAATTTTATTTTTTGTTTCATCTTGTAACCTCCTTTTATCTAGAACTAATTTGAATCCTTTTTTTTCATCTTAACAAAATGTTTTGGCGAAGGCAACCTATTTTCAGTCAAGAATTTCTTTTATCGCAGTTAAAAGATTTTCAACCGGAATGATTTTGATCGCAGTAGTATTCTTTATCGATTTGAAATTGTTCGACGGAATAATAACTTTTTTGAATCCCAACTTCTCGGCTTCTTGAATTCGCTTGTCGATATTGCCGACGCTGCGCACCTCTCCGCCAAGACCAACCTCGCCGATTACCACGGTATCATTCCGCGCAAGTTTATCACCAAAATTTGATGCGATTGCACAGCACACCGCAAGATCTACCGCTGGTTCTTCAATTCTCAATCCGCCGGCCATATTCAAAAAAACATTTTGAGCAGAGAGACGAAGGTTGGCGCGTTTTTCCAAAACAGCAAGAAGGATCGAAAGACGGCGGTAATCGAAACCGGTTGCGACACGCTGCGGATTGCCGTATGCAGAGGGAGTAACAAGCGCTTGAACTTCCAGAAGAATCGGACGAGTTCCTTCCATGCTTGACGTTACAACTGATCCGGAAATTTCTTTTTCGCGTTCGCTTAAAAATATTTCACTCGGATTTTTTACTTCGTGAAGTCCGTCTTCGAGCATTTCGAAAATGCCAAGCTCGTTTGTGCTGCCGAAACGGTTTTTCTGCGCGCGCAAAATTCTGTACGAGTGACTTCTTTCACCTTCAAACTGCAAAACAGTATCAACAATGTGTTCAAGCACTTTCGGTCCGGCAATAATGCCTTCTTTCGTAACATGTCCGACAATAATTATTGCGCAATGTTTTTTCTTTGCAAGCTGCATCAGCTCGGAAGTGCATTCGCGGATTTGAGTAATAGTTCCCGGCGCGTTTTCAAAATTTGATTTGTAAGTTGTCTGAATCGAATCAACGATCACAACATTCGGTGCGTGTTTTTCAATCGCGTTTAAAATCATATCGAGATCGGTTTCGGTCATTACGGAAATCGTTTCTGAGCGAACCTTAAGACGTTTTGCACGAAGATTTATTTGGTTAACCGATTCCTCGCCCGTTACATACAGAACATTTTCACTAATCTTCGAAGCCGCTTGCATTACAAGTGTCGATTTGCCGATACCGGGATCTCCGCCAATCAACACGACCGACCCGGGCATTAATCCTCCGCCGAGCACGCGGTCAAATTCGTTAATGTTGGTTTTGATCCGTTCTTCATGTTCTTCAACAATAGAATTGAGCGGGGTGATGTGAGTCTCGCCGGAAAATTTTTTCTTGCCGGATTTTCTTTCTTCAATTAGTTCTTCGGTAAACGAATCCCAGCTTTCGCACGAAGGACACCGCCCAAGCCATCTAAGCGATTCATGTCCGCAGTTCGAACAGATATATTTTATTCGTGTCTTGCTCATATCCTTTTGACCTCCCCCTGTGTCCCCCTCCTTGTTAAGGAGGGGGAATAAAAGGGGGTGGTCTAAAATCCTGTTCGCTGAATAAATTTTTGAATTACCGGATCTTTGCTTTCCAAAACTTGCTGCGGTGTTCCGGTAAAATATATTTTACCCTCGTGCATCATTGCAATTTTATCCGCAGTATTTTTCACGCTGAACATATCGTGCGTTACGATGATCGATGTTACGTTTAACTTTTCATTGAGAGATTTGATCAGTTCATCTATAGCATCGGACATCACAGGGTCGAGTCCGGTTGTCGGTTCATCATACAAAATATAGTCCGGATTAGTTACCAATGCGCGGGCAAGTCCAACGCGCTTTTTCATTCCGCCGGAAAGTTCTGCTGGCTTCAATTCTTGTGTCCCGGGTAAATCGACCAGCTCAAGTTTTTCAGCAACTATTTTCTGAATTTCGCTTTTGGAATAACCTAAATTGTTTTCAACCAGCGGAAGCGAAACGTTTTCTTCCACAGTCATGGAATCAAAAAGTGCGGCTCCTTGAAAAAGAAAACCGAATCTCCGCCGGACATCATACAATTCATTCCGTTCAAGTTCGTTAACAATCTTCCCCTCAAATTTTATATAGCCTTCGTCGGGATGAAGCAGCCCAACAATATGTTTCAGCAAGACGCTTTTGCCGCATCCGCTTCTTCCTATAACCGCAAGCGACTCGCCTTCTTTGATCGTTAAGTTTACGCCGCGAAGGACATGGTTGGCATCAAAACTTTTGTGAACATCAACAACTTCTATCATATTCAGTCACAATGATTTTCTCTTTGGAAAATATATGAAAGAAATTGATGTTATTCGACCCGCTCTAGAAGAGTTCTTTCGGAGGTATTTGTTTTTAAAATAAAAAAGGATGCCTCTGAGTGCATCCTTTTTGTGTGGTTTCAATTATGATTACGGATTCAAACCAGTATGGCACTCAACGCATTTCATTTCTTTCCAGCTGTCCTGGGTATCTTTGTCCGGATGTTTGAATTCAAGATATGAATTAACCGGTGCATACTCCATCTTGTCTGGAGGACCTTGAGCGTTTATGTAGTGACACAAGTTGCAGTCTTTCTTGATCACCCTTCCCTTATCGGTTGAATGTGAATCGTTGTGGCAGCGGAAACACCCGATGAATTCCATGTGTCCGATGTTGTTCGGATAAACGTCCCATTTTACTTTCATTTCCGGGAAAATATTTTTCTTGAATTCTTCCTGGATTCCGCTGATTGCCTGGCTAACCAAATTTCTTTTGTTCGCGTAAATATCTGGATAGTTTGTTTTGTAGAACGAATTTATTTTATCCGAGATGATCATCATTGCAGAATCTGTAGTTCCAAAATTCTGACTCAGGATATCGAGAGCAGTTGCTTTAATCCTAGGAAGAGCTTGCGGAATCTTTCCGGCAGCCAATGCATTGTTCAAGAAAAACGTTGGCGGTTTGTAATTGTGCGAGGGTCTGTTATGGCAGTCCATACAGTCCATCACTCTAGTTTCCATTGTGTCCAAAGCTTTCTGATCGGCTTTATCATTCTGATCCTGATAAACAAAAACTTCGCCGGTTTTCAGATTAGTGTATCTTACCCAAGGAATTGTCTCGCGTTTCTTATCCGAAGACTTGTATTCAATCTTAACATTCGGATTAATGTGCCAGTGAATTCCTTCCTGCAAACCAAGCGCGCTTACATCGGAGCCGATTTTCATAGTCAACACAATATTCCACTCGGTATTGTTTTCGTCCGGCAAAAAATGTCTTTCTGTTCTAAGTTTTCTGTCGTAAAATTTCTGCGGCCAATGGCATTGCTCGCATGTCTCGCGTGCAGGGCGCAAATTTGTAATCGGCGTTTCAATTGGTCTAGGAACTGTGCCCAGCGTAACCGCATAAACTTGATATAATCCTGAGAGTTTCGATCTAACATACCAGTTAGCGCCGGAACCGACATGACACTCTACGCATGCTACTCTTGCATGAGGCGAGTTTTGATACGCCGTGTATTCAGGAATCATAACATTGTGACACAACTTTCCGCAGAACTCAACGGACTCAGTATAATGGAATGCTTCGTAACTGCCTACACCTGTGAAAAACAAAAAGATTGTTGTGCCTACCGCAAAAATGAAAAACGCGTTTCTATGACGGATGTCATTTAAATTTATTTGCGGCCATTCGGTTGGCGGAAGTACATGTTGTCTTTTATCTCTTCTGACTTTCAAAAACATTCCAACCGGGATTAAAACTAATCCAAGAACTAAAAATGAGA
>JAJYMU010000105.1 GCA_021786655.1 Bacteroidota bacterium | reverse complement strand
GATCACCGCGGAAAATTGGCAGCTTGATAAACTGCCGGTAATGGCGAATGGAGTAAATGTAAATGTTTAGAATCAATATAAATTGTTTAACAGGAGGGTAATACAATGAACAACACGGTTATTGATGTATTCATAGGATTAACGCTCATCTTCTGCCTTTACAGTTTTCTAGCGACTATGATCAAAGAACTAATCGCATCAGTCTTTACCTTACGCGCTAAAGAATTGGAGAAGGCGATTAAAAGAATGCTAACCGATGAAAACTCGGAAAGTCCCTTAAAGAAAAAACTGCTTGAAGCTTTTCACGATCATGCGCTTATGAAGTATATGAGCAGCAGCAAAAGTACCATGAGCAAACCTTCCTACATATCGCCGGCAAATTTTTCAAAAATCATAATGGATATACTGAAAGAGTTTGGCGGAGGTGCAAACCAGTTGGAATCTGCACAAATAAAAAGCAGCGACGACAAAAATAAAATGCTTTTAAAACTAATGGATCTTGGTCTAGAAAAATGCTTGGAGGTGGAAGGGAATCAAAGTGGTACCGGTGAAAAAGAAAATATTACTAAAAGCAATACTCCAAATTCAGTGGAGACGATCAAGAAAGAAAATGTTCTTAAAAGCGATACTGTCAAATTGCTGCGGTCATTTATAAACGACGCGAACAATGATGTTGAGAATCTCAAAACTACAATGGAGCAGTGGTTCAATGATACGATGGATAGAACAAGCGGATGGTACAAGCGGCAATCGCAGTGGATCGTTCTAGCTATCGGATTTGTGCTTGCAATAACTTTTAACGTTAACACTTTTGAGATTATTAAGAATCTTTTAAAAGATAAAACGGCACGCGAGCAGTTGGTTTCAATGGGGATAGCTATTGCCAAGGATTCCATCAAATATCAACCGACAGTTAATGCGGAGGGAGATTCCGTAAATCGCCAAACGCTGCTGGACAGCACGCTCAATTATGTTAAGACCGATTTGAATCAAGCAAATTCAATAATGGGACTGGGCTGGGACTTTGCGCCTATTGCTAAGGATGATAGCCTTGCAATGAATATCCCCGTTTTTGTGAAGCAAGAGGTCATGGATAAAGTATTGGAGTTAAACAAAACGATCAATACACTTGAACAAGATGTAATTAAGTTTAATAAAGATTCATTAAGAGTTCTGCTGGCTGTTAATAAAAAACTGCGGCATAATTATATAGAAGTGTTTAACGATTCGACTCGATCCGATTTCATAACAATTGATAAAGTTCGAAGCATAACTGCAAGTAAAGATTCTTCCGTCGTTTTCGGAAAGATTGGTGCCGGCTTTTTTCCAAAAGTGGGTTACATGATCGAGCAAAGCTTTCCATGGAAAGAAGGATTTTGGGGACTCATAATTACCGCTCTTATGATTTCTCTTGGTGCGCCGTTTTGGTTTGACCTACTAAGTAAATTTGTTCAAATAAGAAATACGGGACCAAGGATAGGAACAAAATCTACGGGAAGCGCTGCGCCGGATGACAAGGGCGAAGGTGTTTTCACAATGTTTAGAAGCATAAAAAAACCATAGTTGGTTCACGCAATATTTAAATCACGGAGTAAGCCGAAAATCCGAAGAAGAGTAGGCGTTAAGTTGGAGGAAATAATGGCATGTTTTCTGAGAACCGATTATCCGGTAGTTGATCAAGAGATAACTCTCACTATTGTAATTGGAGACGCACAATTAGGTTCTTCGCTCGTTTCGTTAGACGGGGCGAAAATTGCAACAGGCGACATAGATAATCTGGGTATTGGTAAAGGTACTTCGGTGAAAGGAAAAACTCTTTTGATAAAGTCCGTTGTATCTGATGTAAATGATAAAACAAATCACATGAGTGTCACCTATAAGTTAAAAGGCGGTGTCAAAGATGATTCATATGGTCTAGAAGCTACGGTCGCTGAGGAAGGTGATTCCATAAATTTTAGAGCTGAAATTAAGTTTGTTTGAGGAGGGTATATGAACGCTTTTAGAACGATCTTTTGCATAATAATAATAGTTCTGACAATTTTCAGTTTAAATGCTCAGCAAACAAACATCAGTGATCTAAAAACACCGCCATCCCCAGCATTTGTACTATTAGGCATTGAGCCAACTTCAATAAGCAGTCCTAGCACTCCGCGTGCAGTCGCAGGAAGTTTTGTATCTACAATCCAACAAGGCGGTGCTATGGAAATAGCCCCTTATTGGTTAACAGCGCATCCAAATTTAACCTTTGACGAATATTATAAGGCAAATGTGGGTCAAACAATTTTACAAACACTGTCCATATCATTTGCGACTATCCCCAAAACAAGTGATACCGATACAATGGGAACACGAGTCGGGCTAGGAGCGCGATGGTTGCTTGTTTCAGGAGAGCCACGCGACTCATTGTACATATTAAAAGATGGACTGAAGAAACTGCAAGGGGAGCTCTTAGAAACTGAAGATAGCGTAAAACAAAAAGAGATAAAGTCAAAAATGAAAGCAGTGAGTTTGGCAATTCAGAAAATGGATCACCGGCGTGTTGGTTTTTCACTTGCAATGGCATCGGCAGCAACCATGAATTTTCTACATAATAATCCTCGTGAAGGAAAATTAGACAAGTGGGGAGTATGGCTTACGGCTTCATATTTAATGGATGAACCTTCTATTGATTTTCTAGCTGTTGCCAGAGTAATTACGAACTCCAAAGAAGAAGGCTCTCAAAATATATTCGATCTTGGTGCGAGGATAGTGGCATCAATAAGTAATTTTTCTCTCTCTTGTGAATACATACAGAGGGCTGAGTTAAGCCTAGAACACACTGCTCAAACAGGAAGCATAAAAAGCGGTAACTTTTTTCTAAAAAATACTTATAGACTCGCTGGCAATTTGGAATATAAATACAGCAGTGATATATCTGTGTTTATGACCTTTGGGAAAAATTATTCTACAGAAAATGAGCAAAACGGTTCTTTAGTTGCTCAAGTTGGATTTAACTTTGGATTAGGTGAAATTCCTATAATTAAAGATAACTAAAGAGAGCACATGCAAAGTAAAGAAGAACTATAGCAAGAAATCTCCTCTTAATGTTGATAAATAAATATTAATCACAAATTAATTTGGAGGGTGCTTGTGCGCTCAAAATCTCCAATGACCACAAAGATATTTAAGCGGTGATCAGTTGGAAGCCAAGATGTTTAGCTTGTTTCTTTAGTCGCATAATTTGTTGTTCTTTGAGTTTTTGTTGATAAGCATTGAGACCTTTCTCGACATATTCAATACCCTTTGTCATAACGTTGTAATAAAGTACTGCAATTTTTCTAGCAGTAGCTTTGTTGGCAGCAAGTTTACCTTTTCTTGCTTTCATACGTTGATAAAAAGCAGTAAGTGCAGAATATTTACTGCTGGCAATAGCATAAGCAGCATTACGGAAAATTTGTCCGGCTTTTGAATGCCCTTTCCTTTTTGTTTTCTTGTTGCTCTTACCGGATTGATGTTTTGTGGGGCTAAGACATAACCAAGAAGTAAAATGTTTTGCCGTCTTCCATTTAGTAAGATCAAGACCGGTTTCGCCAATGAGTTCGAGAAAAGATTTGTCGCTAAGCCCAACGATTTGCGAAGGATCTTTACCGCCGGTTAACTTGAAAAGATGTTCGTGAAGATTGTCTATATGGGGTTCGTTACGGCGTATATGTTTGGCTTTGGTTATAGCTGGAGGATTAGGTTTATCTTGGTTAATTAGTTCTAGCAAAGCTTGAATCTTTTTGTCACAATCGAGTACTTGTCGTTGGTAGAAGTCGTAAGCATCCAAAGCTTGCTTAAGCGAAAAAATGAGTTCATCTCTAAAGTTACCTTTGAGAGAAGCAATAACCAAATCCTTTTTATTCCTCAGTATGCTATCGTCGCACAAGTTGGCAAGTTTGATTGGATCGTGATTGCCCGAGACAATTGCTCTTAGAATACGTAAACCGCTTTTACCAACTATTTCACTGATGACGTTATGAAGTTTGACGTTCATTAAGTCAAGAGCTTTCTGCATGTGCAGAATATGTTGAGTTGCTAAGGAAATATGATCTTGTCGAAGACGTGTGTAGGTGCGAATTTGACGAATGATGTCTTCCGGAATAAAACAAGGGCGGAGAAGCCCTAAAGAATGAAGTTGCTGTATCCACTGACAATCTGCAACATCACTTTTACGACCCGGCACATTCTTAACTTCCCGGGGATTAACAAGAAAGACTTTGATTCCGGCTTGTTCGAGAAGATCGTAGAGAGCAATCCAATAGACGCCGGTTGCTTCCATGGCAACACTTTCAATATTGTTTTCTTTGAGATACTCTATTGTTTTAAGATAGTCTGAAGTAAATGTTGAGAAATTTTTTACTTCTTTGCCTTCAATACCAATAAAAATTTTTTCACTGCCGATGTCAATACCGGCGGAGTTGGGAAATACCTTGGATAAAATTTGTTCTTTCATGCTATTATGCCTTGTTGTTAATAATGACCAACAAGCTCGAAGATTTTTATAAAAAGAAGTATGCTGCCAAGCGGGTTTTCAATCAAGGAAAATTAACACCAATTGTTAAATGACAATCTCCGAAACAATACTCGCCTACGAGTATCTAATTCCATTATATTGGAATCAGTGACATCAAGCCTTCGTACTGCTACCTTGCTTGTTAGTATGTAAAGGTCACTATATTGTTGAATAAAGGCAATACCTTTATGACTTACTCGTCTCTGCGGTTATTAGTCCGGAACTAAAAGCTTCCATCACATCAAAAATGGAGGGACTTAAAACCGATCTCAATTTTGTTATTTCACTTCTTCCCGAAAAGAAGAATGAATTCCTCAAAGTAAAAAACGTTATGATGCCGTTTCTCGACAAAACGTACGACGCCGCAACGGCTCACCCGGAAATTTTGCCGGGAGTTTTCGATAAGGATGAGTTCGTTAAGGATTATCAGTTAACAAAAGACCTGGCTCCAATTGTAACGCAGCTCGAAACATTAACTTCTGCAATTTCGAACACACTCTACGCCGCAAACAGCGATACAATGGTTGAAGCATTGGAAATCTATGCGGCGGTTCAGCAGCATAAAGACAAAGTACCCGGTTTAGATACTGTTGCCGCGGAAATGAAGGAATTTTTCAAAAAAACAAAGAAACCGAAAACGGAAGTTAAATAAAGGTATGATGGCTTTTTCAAACGTGTCATTCTGAAGGAGCGAAGCAACCGAAGAATCTCTTTTCAGCTTATTTTCGGATTCTTCATTCCGACGCTTCGACTAAGTTCAGCATCGGGATTCAGAATGACAAATTGGCGATTTTGGCGTAAAAAGAGTGAAATCGATTCTTCGGACCATCCCCCCGGTCCAATGGAGAGTCGAAACGATGCTCTGGAGAGTCATTTTGACTCTCCGGAGTGTCATTTTGATACTGGGGAGAGCAATGGCGATGCTTTGAAGCATTGATTTGATGGTACGGAGAGTAATTCCAGCTCTTCGGAGAGTTAGCGCGATGCGCGGGACAGTAAATTTGATACTTCGGAGAGTTAGAGTGACTCTCGGAAGAATAAAGCCGATGCTTGGGAATAGGGAAGGAATGTTATCATGCAGCACCTAATTTTAATATTGTATTTTTGAATGGAAAAGAAAACAGTTGGAATGATAGACTGCAGCATTCTGCATATCTATTTATCTTAGTCAGTCATGTTACGCAAGCAATTCTTAATCGTGCTCATAATCTTAATCTTAATCGGATTTTGAACCCGATTAAGATTATGAAACTGCGTAAGGTGAGTAAATAATTTAACAGAATTAAGAAGCATAATACTTGAAGGTGAATATTGGAATCAGAGGTATTGTTGATAAATCTTTTTTCTTTTTCAGAATCATACAATATTTTGCTTAATTAACTTTTGCCACCAATTAATCCGGTGAGCCCCATATTACTAGCCTGTGAACTATTATGCATGATTGTTTTTCTATTTCAAAGATCTAGCAATTTTTGCTAATCTAAATTTTATCTAAGTTTTATAATCATTAAATCATTTTACAATATAGTAGTGCATTTTCATTCCAACCTTTCCTTTTATTTCTTTGCGTTAAAGTTTTTCACGCGGAGAGCGCAGAGTCCGCCTAAGGCGGATCGCAAAGTACGCAGAGAAATAATCACTTCATTTTTCTTCCAACCTTACCATTTTTTTGCAGAAGGATAATTGTATCCTAGTTGGAATGATTTTGTGCAGTAGAATCTGGGTTGCATTGTTGCCGGTATAACGCTATGTTATTCAAGCAAGACAGATGAGACTCATCTGCTGCAATCATTTCATATGCCGTATGACATCGTTGATTATTTGATTAACAGAACATTTTGCTCAAGGCAAGCTTTAATCGTTAACGGTCCGGATTCAACAATTTAGTAGAAGGAGTTACTATGAAGTCCATTGTTGCGTTCTCCGTAATCTGTATTCTCTTTCTGTCGTGCAAGAATCAATCTTCCGAAGTAAGCGATGTGCCATCGGTAGAGGCGAAATATGTTTTGCCATATCCAGTCGGGCGTGAGTACACATGCTCTCAAGGATTTAACGGCCAATATTCGCACAACGGCTCGTTCCGTTACGCGGTGGATTTTGCAATGCCGATCGGAACACTGGCCACAGCAGTTAGGAGCGGCCGCGTTGTTTACATTGTTGAGAGTAACTCAGACAATGACCGTACTGAGGGGCATGAAAATGTAGTGATCGTCATGCATGATGATACTACCTACGCGCGTTACGTTCATCTAACAACAAACGGTGCCTTAGTCGCGATAGGGCGAACCGTAGCGCCGGGTGACACAATCGGTTTAAGCGGTAACTCGGGCAGCAGTGGTGCGCCTCATTTACATTTTG
>JAJYMU010000098.1 GCA_021786655.1 Bacteroidota bacterium | reverse complement strand
CCTTCTATCAAATGGTGTGAGTACCGGGCGATTGAGAAGTTTGGGAAGCAATCTTCCCTTCTCCTTAGCAAGAGCCGGAAACGATTTTGTTCAAGCTGAACCGGAATTGGTCACACAAGAATTTGCATCATACTTTTCCGGCATATCAAACCAAAAAGATGTTTGGCAAAATCTTCCGCCGGTAACTCAAATGGCGGCAGAGCTTCAAAGCAAACCGGGAAGCAGCGTTCTCGTCCGGTCAAAAATTAGAAACGTGCTCACCAACAATCCGCTCATACTTTTGCGAAGCATCGGGAACCAAAGATCATTTTCCATTCTAGCTGGAGATATCTGGCGGTGGCAGCTGCAATCAGCCGATAAGTATTCATCATTCTTCCCGAACTTTTTGATCGACATCGTTAAATGGCTCAGTCTTTCTAACCAGCAGAAGCAGTTTCAAATTACAACCGATAAAAAAACTTATCTTCAAAATGAAACGGTTAAACTCAAGGCGGAATTGTACGATCAGACCTTCGCGCCCATTGACACGGCAAAAATAACCGCACAGTTATTGTTTAATAACGAAAAATATAATCTCATTTTCACGCCGGACGGGAATGGATTGTACTCTGCCGAGTATAATCCGAACAAATTTGGAGATTACACTTTTTCCGGCGAAGCGTCTTTGAACGGCAACAAGCTCAAGAGCGGCATTGGAAGATTCAACGTCAGCGAGCTGAACATCGAAAAAGTTGATACGAGGATGCGCGCCGATTTTTTGCAATTGCTTGCCAGCCACAGCAACGGCAGGTACTACACAATAGATAATTATAAAAATTTGTTGCAGCGGCTCAAAGATTTGAACAAAGAATCCGCAAAGGAAAAAGTAACCAAATCCGAATTTCAGCTTTGGTCTGACGAATGGATTCTTCTGCTGATAATATTTTTGTTCGCTGTCGAATGGTTCGTCAGAAAAAGATCGGGAATGATTTAGAATAACATAGAGGCAGCTCAATGAAGTTCATGGAAATGACACCAACCGACATGGTTCATGTTGAACAAATTGACAACCAGCATATCCGTTTAGCCGATGACCTTAATTCGATTTATGATTCCGTAATGGCTTGCGACAAGAAAAAAACTTTTCAATTGCTGAACGAGTTTATCGAACATCTGGAAGAACATTTTGCAACCGAGGAGAAGATGATGAAAGAACACCGCTTCCCCGGTTACATTTCTCACAAACTTGAACACGATAGATTCTACAATCAAATCCTCAAGACCGCCGAAAAGTACGGCAAGGACAAAGAAGCGTTCGGATCGGAACAGTTGAAAAGAATAAAAGTGTGGTTTTTTAATCACATCGAAATTAACGACAAAAAATGCGGGGAATACTTTGTTGAAAGGGGCGTTTCCTAAAAAGGCGAATAGTTTTATTTCTTTCGCGGATTTTTTTCTTCCGTGTTTCTGCCCATCATGCAGAGTAAAACTTTCACGCGACGAGAAATCGGTTTGCGGTTCTTGCTTGTCAAAAATTCAGCGAGCAGACAGCGCACGATTGAAAAACGAGTACGAAAGAAAATTCCTCTCGCAGAATATTATTGCCGATTTCATTTCTTTGTTTGTTTTTGAAAAGGATAAAGAACTTCAGCACGTTATCCATGAACTGAAATACAGCGGAAAGTTCAGTCTGGGAAAATATCTCGGCAGATTAATTGCACGAGAACTTGGAGAAAGAATTACGGAATGGAAGATCGATCTGATTGTTCCGGTTCCGCTGCATCACTTGAAACGCGCCGAGCGCGGTTATAACCAATCCGATTTTATTGCGAAGGGAATCGGTTCATCTCTCAAGATTCCGGTGAAAACAAATCTGCTTAAACGAAACAGATTTACGGAAACCCAAACCGCATTGTCGCTGGATGAACGAAAAGAAAATGTTAAAGATGCGTTTTCTTTGAAACGGAAGAAGAGAATACCGAATAAAAATATTCTTCTGATCGATGACGTGATAACCACCGGCGCAACAACCGCCGAATGCGGAAGAATATTATTGCAGAACGGAGCTTCCAAAGTTTACATTGCATCCGTCGCAATTGCAGATTAAAACTGTAGGTCGAAGTTTACTTCGACCTATCTTTAATTAGATGAGACAAATTTACAGTAACTCCACTTCCAATCATTCCATTTATCAACTAGTCTGGCTTTAACCGGATTGTTCAAAACATATTCTATAATTCTCGATAATTCATCCTCATCTCTCACAACGTGATCGTAACTCTCATGCTGCCAGAACGCGCCGGAACGGTTTAGTATTTTGTTGCACTCCCGTGATGTAGCACCCTTTAATCTTCTCAAAATATCAGTTACAATTGGCATCTGTAGGTCGACATTCATGTCGACCCCATTCTGTTGACGAGATAAATCTCGTCCTACATTTTCTTCAATCGGTGTGAAGACCATATGAACATGATTCGGCATAATAGTGTAAGCAATTAGATCGTATGTATTTCCATCGTAAAAATGTATCACCTCTTTTACTTTTTCTGCAAGCGCCGGTTGTTTCAACCAGCTTACACTTTTTCTGTATTTATCTAAAACAGAATCGAACTTTTCAAAATAGTTTAACTGAACTTCTTTATAACTCCGATATTTTTCTTTTTGATCTTCTATACCGGAAATTAATTTCAGTTGTGCTTCATGCTCATTCTTTAATTTCTGTATAACGTACAACGGCAGCGAACCCGTTAATCTGAACGTTACAAAGAATGTGCAACCCGGTGGCTGGTAATGAGGAAGATGTCTTTGATAAAATATTTTTATTTCATCCCTGCGTGTCATAACTATTTTTTTGTAGGTCGCAGTTTACTTCCACCTCTTCGGGCAATTCAGAGAATCACCCTACATCTTAATGTAGGACGAACCTACCCTGCTGTATAGCGGGGATTCTATTTCGTCCACAGGCGATTTGGAAAATCGCCATGCACTTTAATGAAAGTTCAATTCGACCAAAGTAATTTAGTATTTTACCTCTCTTAGCGCAAAATCACCTTATAATTTGTTTTCTTTAAGGAGCAGTTCTTGATTAGTTTACGCGGTTTCTATTGCAATTGCAGATTGAAACTGTAGGTCGAAGTTCACTTCGACCAGCAGAGCGATTTAAAAATCGCTCTACATTTTATTCTTGTAGGTAGAACAGTCTGTTCGACCTACAATTACAAAAAAATTATTTTAAACCAATCTACATCTTCTCCGGTGCGTTTACGCCGAGGATTGATAACCCGTTCCTAATTACGGTTTGGACTGCAATGCAAAGTGCAATGCGCGCTTCGGCAAGTTTCTTTTCGCTTCCGATGATACGGCACTCGGTATAAAAGCGGTGGAACAATGCGGCAAGTTCTTCAAGGTAAGTTGTAATGCGGTGCGCTTCAAAATTTTCCGCGCTGTAAATTATTTCGTTCGGGAATTCATGCAGCTTCTTTAGAAGATTCTGTTCTTCCTTCGCAACAAGCAGATTCAAATTTTCGGCAGAAGTCACTAGGCCTTCATCATTGGTCATTCGAAGTATAGATGAAATTCTTGCGTGAGCATACTGAAGATAGAAAACGGGATTCTCATCGGACTGTTTCTTCGCCAGTTCAATGTCAAAGTTCAAATGGCTGGTAATGCTTCGCATGTTGAAAAAATATCTCACCACGTCGCTGCCCACTTCATCAACCAATTCATCCAGCGTAATGTAGTTTGCTTTACGTGTGGACATTTTTACGACTTCCCCCTTCTGCATAATCGTAACAAACTGATGAATCAAAACTTTTACTTTGCTGTCATCGTATCCCAGCGAGCGCAAACCGGCAAGTACATCGGGATAAGTCGCGTTGTGGTCGGAGCCAAATAGATCGATCATCAAATCGTATCCGCGTTCGTATTTCGTGATGTGATACGCAATGTCGGGCAGTCTGTAAGTTGGCTCGCCGCTGGATTTGACAATAACTTTATCCTGCTCGTTACCGAGTTCGGTAAGCTTAAGCCAAACCGCGTCTTCCTTTTCGTACGAAAGATTTTCCTTTTTGAATTCGTCAAGAAGCGATTTGATCTTTCCATCTTCATACAACGTGTGCTCGTTGTAAAAGTTTTTCATCTTTATGCCGATGCGTTCCATCGTTTTAATGATGTCGGCAAATATTTCTTTTTCGGCGCGCTGCTTAAAAATTCCTTCGGGGTTTTCGTTAACAAGTTTATCGCCGTACTCTTTTTTCAGCGCCGCGGCAATCTCTTTAATGTATTCGCCTTGATAATAATCTTCCGGAAAATCTCCGCCTTTGGCGGATTGTCCGAGCAATTCAAGGTATCGCAGCTTAACGGAATCGCCGAGCACGCGCATCTGCCGTCCGGCATTATTAAAATAGTATTCGCGGTCAACTGTGTACCCTATCCATTCGAGCATATTCGCAACGGTATCGCCGACCACGGCGTTTCTACCGTGTCCTACCGTCAAAGGTCCGGTTGGATTTGCCGAGACGAATTCGACCATCGCTTTTTTTCCGGTGTGAATTGCCGCGCGCCCGAAATTTTTTCCATGCTGAAGAATTTCATTAATAATTTTTGTGTTGTATGAGGGATTGAAATAAAAATTTATAAATCCCGGCCCGGCGATTTCAATCTTTTCAATTACTTTCGGATCGGTAGTCAAGTTGGCAATAATTTCTTTTGCAACGTCCAGCGGTTTTTGTTTCAGCTTTTTGGCAAGTATCATCGCAAGGTTGGTAGCGTAATCCCCGTGATTCGCTTGAGCGGGAACGGTGAAAACAAGATCAACATCTTTAAGGTAAGTTAATTTGTCCTGCGCTTGGGTGAAAATATTTATTAAGTACTCTTTCAAAAATTTCTCCGGGAAAGGTTGCGGCTATTATTCGTCGTCAGCGATTTTAATTATTTTTGCGTCGCCCCATAATTTTTCCAGATTATAATAGTTTCTCGCTTCCGCGCGGAAGACGTGAACTACAACGTCAAAATAATCGAGAATAATCCAGTTCAATGTTTCGTATCCCTCTTTGTGAAAGCACCTGATCCCCTGCTTGTCAAGCTCAACATCCACTTCATCCGCAATTGCTTTAACTTGTTTATCCGCAGCAGCAGAACAAACAACAAAGCAGTCGGCAATTCCGCCGCTGAGTTTCCGGAGATCCAAAATTTTTATGTCGTAACCTTTTTTGGATTTGATTAATTCCGCAATCATCTTTGAAAATTTTAACGGGTCCAATTCAACCTCACTTATATGGTGCCAGATTAAAGTAATCTCTCCCTACAACAATCGAAACGTCCAGGAAGTAATCCTTATTCAACTGCTGAATCACATTTTCGTTTTTAATGCCCAGCGCTTTGGCAACCTTGTACGCGTTCGCCATATTATCTGTTCTGCAAATTACCATGCTCTCATCAAGATCGGACGAGATATAATTGCCGGTCTTAACGACATCAAAATTATTGGCGCGGAGAAAATCCGTAAACTTATCGCCGACTCCGCCGATTCCGCACCCGTTCAAAACTTCCACTTGAATCATATCCGACGCAACTTGATTTGCGTTTAACGCGCCGGCATCATTCGAATGATGCGACAATTTCATATAGATGGAATAACCCATGTAAATTATTACGACGGTCAAAAGAAAAATAGATATGTTAAGTAGAAAGTTTACTGTCGAGGATTTTAAACTTGTTGGTCCGGACGATTTTTTCTTCTTAGTTTTAAAATTTTCCAATTGGGCAGTGCGCTCAACTTTTCTGAGTTAATACGGAATGCAATTTAATAAAAAAGAAATCTTAATTCCCGAAGCCGTAATCGTTGAATAAACCGCTCTGGTAGAACGGCGATCCTCCGTAATAATACGGCGAGTAATAACTCATCGGCATATTTCTGTATTGAACGATGACCGACATGTTATCGGTCGGCTTGAAATTTAATTGGACGCGGCTTAGGTACAAACCGTTAATCTGTTTTGTCACTTCCGGTCCGAAAGAATTGTAAGGCGAGTTGACCAAACTAATATCCGCTTGAAAATTTAATTTATCGCTAAACTTGTACGCCATGCTGTTGGTGTAAACTCCCAAAGCCATTCCGGCGCTTCCCATGGTTGAGTAGGAAAGATCGAATGTATGATGCATGCTGAAATTATCCGGGTTGAAAAATCCGAAGATTGAATCCGAGGAACCGCCGCGTAAGATTCCGCTTTTGATGTCAACGGGTTTATCGGAATCGCGGAATTGGGCGTTAAGAATAGATATAGAAATAATGAAAAACAGTACGACAAACTTTTTCATTTTGATGATCCTCTCATTTCTTCCGGTTCAACAATGAACAGAAGGAAAATGTTTCTATTATCTCAAAAAATCTGTGTTAATTTTATCGTTTATTACCATTAAGCGCAACACAAAACGTTGGTCAAAAATCCAGTAGCGAAGCGCGGACGATCATTTCAACTTCAACCGGCGCGTTAAGAGGCAGTTCGCTAACGCCTACGGCGCTACGTGCGTGTTTGCCTATATCTCCAAAGACCTGTGCCAGAAATTCAGAAGCTCCGTTTGCAACTTTCGGCTGAGCGGTATATCGCGTAGCGGAGTTTACGAACACAACCACTTTCACGATCTGTTCAATGCGGTCCAGATTGCCGATGACGGATTTAACCGCAAGCAGACAGTTCAAAGCACAAAGCCGCGCGCACTCAATTGCTTTTTCTTCGCTCACTTCATATCCCACGCGACCTTCGGCAATAAGTTTCCCATCTTTCATTGGAAGCTGTCCGGATGTGTAAACAAGATTTCCGCTTATCTGCGCGGGGATGTAAGCAGCCAACGGTTTTACCACGGCTGGTAAATCGTGACCGATGATTTCCTTGATCTTCTCTTCAATCATGTTGGTCTCTGAAAATTTTAATTAAATATAGCAAATTT
>JAJYMU010000209.1 GCA_021786655.1 Bacteroidota bacterium | reverse complement strand
GAGCGTGTAAGCATCTTTCATGATAAATTGTCTTCCGCGAATAACTCCGCTGCGTGGGCGCGGTTCGTTTCTAAACTTTGTTTGAATCTGATACCATATTTGCGGTAAATCTTTGTACGATACAAGCGAACCTTTTGCGTGGTAGGCAACTATTTCTTCGTGAGTCGGCGCCAAAACATATTCGCGGTTCTTAATATGAAAAAGAATATCGCCGAAAGCTTCAACTCGTCCCGTCTGTTCCCAAATCTCTTTCGGGTTTAATCCGGGAAAATGAAATTCCTGTCCGCCAATCGTGTTCATTTCTTCGCGGATGATATCCATTATTTTTCTGATGACTTTGTAACCCAGCGGAAGCCAAGAATAAATTCCTGCGGAAAGTTGCCGCACCAATCCGGCACGGATCATTAGAATGTGGCTTGGAATAACCGCTTCAGAAGGCACTTCTTTTAATGTCGGGATGAAAGATTTACTCAGTCGCATTATCGAAACATGTTAGTTGGAAAATTATGGGCAAAGATAAGAAATGGAAAAACGAATAGGAAATTGCGGTAAGTTGGCAGACAAATTTCGGACGAATCTTTTTCTGTGTATCTTTACTTATAAAAGTAAATGCGCAACGAACATTTAGGAAACATGAAAACCGAAAAACACTTTGAAGATATGCCGCCGGAAGAATTCAAAAAGTACGGCCGCGAATTAATTGACTGGGTTGCAAATTATCTTGACGGGATTGAATCATATCCCGTTTTGCCGGATGTAAAACCGGGAGAGATCAAATCTAAACTTCCGAAGAGTGCGCCGGAAGAATCTGAGCCTATGGAAAACATTCTTGCTGACATTGATAAAATTATTCTGCCCGGCGTAACGCATTGGCAGCACCCAAACTTTATGGCGTATTTTAATTCAACAGCAAGCGGACCGGGAATTCTCGGTGAACTTTTGAGCGCGGCGTTCAATACGAATGGGATGGTTTGGAAATCATGTCCGTCGCTTACTGAACTGGAAGAAACAGTTTTGATTTGGTTCAGACAGTTAATGAATCTTCCAGAAAATTTCACCGGGATCATTTACGATACTGCCTCCGTAAGTTCAATGCACGCAATTGCGGCGGCTAGAGAAAATTTGAATTTGGGAATTCGCGAAAAGGGAATGAACGGTATTCCGAAACTTCGGCTTTATTGTTCCGAACACGCCCATTCATCAATTGAGAAAGGCGCGCTCACGCTCGGCATCGGTCTCGACGGCGTTACAAAAATTCCGGTTGATTCAGAATTCAAAATGATTCCCGCAGAACTTGATAAAGCAATTCAGCGTGATAAAGCAAATGGAATCATTCCGTTTTGTGTTGTTGCTACAATCGGCACAACATCAACAACAAGTGTCGATCCCGTAAATGAAATCGCCGCTATCTGTGAACGCGAAAAAATCTGGCTGCATGTTGACGGCGCTCATGCCGGCGTAACAGCAATGCTGCCTGAGATGAGCAATCATTTCAAAGGGTTGGACCGCGCGGATTCGTTCGTGGTGAATCCTCACAAATGGTTAACCGTGCCGGTTGATTTGAGTATTCTCTTCACACGCAAACCGGAAATTTTGAAACGCGCATTCAGTTTAGTGCCGGAATATTTGAAAACGGCAGAGGACGCGGTTGTTATCAACTACATGGATTACGGAATTCAGCTTGGAAGAAGATTCCGCGCGCTTAAACTTTGGTTTGTACTTCGTTATTTTGGAGTTGACGGACTGAGAGAAATGCTGCGCGAACACATTCGGCTTGGTCAAATGTTCGCTTCATGGATTGATGAACATCCCATGTTTAAACGTTTGGCGCCGACACCTTTCAGCACAATATGTTTCCGCGCCAAACCGGACGGTTGGAACGACGAAATGAAATTGGATCAGCTCAACGAAAAACTTATGAACGAAATCAATTCAACCGGAAAATTATTTATCACTCACACAAAATTGAACGGCAAGTTTACGATAAGATTGGTTATCTCCGGATTGCGGCAGCAAGAAAGACATGTTAAAGACGCGTGGCAGTTGATTCAAAACACGTTGAACAAAATTTTGAACGAAGGATAAATTAAATGGAAAGACTTTTTCAGTTTAGTTTGTTTGCGTTTACCTCACTCTTTACGATGGTAACGCCGTTTGGGATGATACCGCTCTTCACATCAATTACTTCTCAAATGCCATTGCATGATGTCCGCAAGATTGCGTTCAAAGGAGTGTTGACGGCGTTCATCATTATGGTTCTGATTGCGCTGGCGGGTAATTTCATTTTCGATTTTTTTCACATTTCCATTAACGGATTAAAAATTGTCGGCGGAATTCTTTTTTTCATGTCGGGCTACGATATGGTTCAGGCAAAGTTAAGCCGTCTTAAGGAAGAAGGACAAAGCTTCAGCGAGTTTGTGAACGACTTCGCGATCACGCCGCTCGGCATTCCAATCATCTGTGGGCCTGGATCGATCACTGTGACCGTTGTGCTTTTCAACGATACAAGAAATGTTATCGAAAAGCTTATTCTCTTCGGAGTGATCGTTGTCGTCTTGTTAATTACTTATCTGCTGCTCGTTGGAAGCAAAAAATTGCTTTCGTTTCTCGGCGATAACGGCAATAAAGTTTTAATGCGAATCATGGGATTGATCGTGATGGTAATCGCTGTTGAACTTATGTTCGCCGGGTTGAAACCCATTGTTCAAGACATGATAACCGTGAAGTAAACCAGATCGGGCAAGGGTTTTTACTCTTGCTCATGATCATGCCCGCCTACCGGCGAGGCAGGCTCTTACTCTGAAAAGAATTAGAGCAAGAGCAGGATTAAGATTAAGAGCATGATCATGATTAAGAGCAAGATTAAGAATTAAAATCAGAATAATCCTTCAATCGAGAGATACCTTTCGCCGGTATCGTAGTTAAAAGTTAAAATTCTTTTGCCTTCGGGAATCTCATCTAATTTTTTTGCAACCGCGGCTAATGCGGCGCCTGAAGAAATTCCAGCAAATAGTCCTTCTTCTTTTGCAGCTCTCTGCGTAAACTCAAATGCTTCTTCTTTCGAAATTGTAATTGCGCCGTCTAGTAAAGTTATATCAAGATTTTTCGGAATGAATCCGGCGCCAAGTCCTTGAAGCGGATGAGGTCCCGGCTGTCCGCCGGAAATAACCGCAGATGCTGCCGGCTCTACAGCAAAAACTTTTAGCTGCGGAAATTTCTCTTTCAACACTCTTGATACGCCGGTTATGTGTCCGCCGGTACCGACACCTGTAATTAAGTAATCAATTCCATCCGGAAAATCTTTTAGAATTTCTTGCGCCGTTGTTCTGACATGAACTTCAATGTTGGCTTCATTTTCAAACTGCTGCGGTATCCACGCTTTCGGATTGTTTGCGGCGATCTCCTTTGCTTTTGCGATGGCGCCTTTCATTCCCATTTCTTTCGGCGTCAACTCAAACTTAGCGCCGTAAGCCGACATTAATTTTCTGCGCTCCACCGACATTGATTCCGGCATTACCAAAATCAATTCGTATTTCTTTACCGCAGCAACCATCGCTAAGCCGATTCCGGTATTGCCGGATGTCGGTTCAACAATTACGCGGCCCGGTTTCAAGATTCCTTTTCGTTCGGCGTCTTCAATCATGGAGAGAGCAATTCTGTCTTTGATGCTTCCGCCCGGATTCGCTCTTTCAAGCTTTATCCAAACTTCATGCTTGCTGCCGAATAAATTATTTATTCTAAGATGCGGCGTGTTGCCGATTGTCTCGAGTATATTTTGCGCTTTCATTTTTGTTCTCCTTAAATTATAAAATCAATTGATTGTTCAAATTCTTGACTGCTTCGCACGCGGACTTCACTTTTGTTATACACAATTGAATTTGCCGGAATGCTTTGTGTAATCCATGCGTTGCCGCCGATAACGCTTCCTTTGCCGATAACCGTGTTGCCTCCGAGGATAACTGCTTGCGAATAGATTATTACATCATCTTCAATTGTGGGATGGCGTTTAGTTTGTGAAAGACTTTTATCCACGCTTAACGCGCCGAGAGTAACGCCTTGATAAATTTTTACATTCTTGCCGATAACCGTCGTTTCTCCGATTACGATTCCAGTTCCGTGATCGATAAAAAACGGTGAGCCGATCTGTGCGCCGGGATGAATATCGATGCCGGTTTTCTCGTGAGCATACTCGGTTAAAATTCTCGGAATGATCGGCAGATTCAAATTATAAAGTTCATGCGCAATTCTGTAAATCAGTATTGCCATGAAACCGGGGTACGCGAGAATTACCTCGTCAATGTTTTCCGCAGCGGGATCGCCTTTGTAGATTGCTTCGGCATCAAACCAAAGTTTATCGTGTATCTCAGGTATTCTCGCGATAAATTGTTTTGCCGTCTCCGTAGCGTCTCCGGGGAAATGTGAATTCAAATTCTTGATCAAACTGATAAGATTTCTTTCCATCAGCTGAAGTTTTGCAAGAACGTCTTCGGAAGAATAATATACCTTGCTTGAGAAATGAGGGAACAGAAAATCTATAAGTTCGGTTATATATTCAATCGCTTCCGTCTTCAAAGAAGAAGTGCATGAATGTGTCTGCCTCTTGCTTAAAAGAGATTTTGAAAAATTTAAAAATAAATCGTTTCCATTTTTTTGCGTTTTCATGTTTGTATATGTGATTGTTAAAAAAGAATTACTTAGATGAAAAACCGTGATGGTATTAGCAGCAACAACAGCAGCAGACTAACGAGGGGGTAGTCCGCCTTTGGCGGATCGAAGAAGAAACCGGGAATTGGTTTCTTGAATCTGAATTGATGATATGTAACGTTTTTGTGTTCATTGTGAAAGTTTGTGTACAAATATACTAACAAATTTTTAAAAATATAGTTCACTTAGAAAAGAATCTGATAAAGACTTCCGAAAAAACCATATTTGTCATAATGAGTCCGCCAAGGTGCGGACGAATTATCCCGATGTAGCTTAGAAAGCGACTCTTCTCCCGATGAATCGGGATCAGAGTGACAACACATAATTTCCAGATAATAAAAAAGCGGCAGTATCGCCGCTTCTCATGTTGTAAAATAATAGTTCTATTATTTTACAACTTTTACGTCTTGAGCTTGAGGTCCTTTTGGTCCATCACCAACGGTGAATTCAACTGCTTGACCCTTTTCAAGAGTTTTGTATCCGTCGTTCTCTATTGAAGAGAAATGAACGAATACATCGCCACCTTGAGTGCGCTCAATAAAACCGTAACCTTTAGCAGCGTTAAACCATTTTACGGTTCCATTTTCACGATCTGCCATTAAAAAAACTCCTATAAAAATAAAATAATACTTAACTACCGGGACAAATTAACGTGACCAGCGTTTAAGTTTTGATTGAAACGGTGTCACATTTAACGCCCAACGGAGTTTAACTTAGCAAAAAATTGTAAAACAAGAAACAATTTTTAATCCAAATTTTTCAAATGGAAAGTTTAGATTCTAAGTTTCTGCTTGCCGTGAAATGTTTTTTTGTTTAGGTTCCAATCAATCCTTTGGGGAATTGGATTGATTTATTATTGTTCAGATATTCATTTCGTAACCCGCCAATGGCGGCACAATTCCTTAGGGGGAAATTCAACGAGAAATTTTTTTAATGATGACGAGAGCGTCTGCGCTTTTTAGCCCCGCGACCCGCCTTGACCGCTAGTCGGGCAGGTTAATCGCGGGGTTAGATTTAATTCGCCGAGGCGGACCAATGAGAAAGGTTTGTTTAGTAACCCCACGCTTACCCGCTTCGCCTTGCGGCTTACGAGGCGAGAGCGTGGGGTTAGAACAAGTAAAAGCTAATAGGGCTTTAGCCCAATAATTCTTAACCTGACAACATTGGGCTTTATCGAGGTGAAGAATGTCAAAGCAGTGTTTTTAGCGCAAAAACGCACCCCGATAGTGCATCGGAGAGTCAAAATGACTCTTGGATTCACCACGGTGGTGCTCGGGAGAGTCGACGGGACTATCCGAAGCGTAATTTTGATACTCCTGACAGTAGCCGCAGTGCTCGGAAGTATCGATTATGATTGACCGGAGAGCTGTTCCGATGCTTTAGAGAGTCGTCTTGATTGTTCATAAAGTACCGGCGATATTCTGGAGAATTGGCGTAATACTTCGGAGAGTCAGTGCGGTGTTTCGGAGAATCTTGAAGATGTTTGAGAGTTTCTTCGTTAATAGATTAGATAAACAACAGCCGCCGTTTTTGTGGCGGAGTAATTAATAGGTGGGCTCATTGCCGACAAGGTACTTAAAAAACAAAAGGAGAAAAACTTATGAAGCTCTACATCACAAGGGATCAAGCAAAGGGTCTGCTAGGCGGAACAAAGTTCGAACTCACAGCCAAGGCTGAACTTACAGGCGAGGAATCTTCGCTTGTAAGCAAATACAAAGCTGATAAAGAAATACTACTTCAGAAGGAAATAAAGATTCCATTCACCAGCAAGTCATTTATTCTTGATATCAACATAGGAGGATTAATGACAGGCCAAACTTTCAAGTGCAAGGACATTGCAGATATTCTGGAGTATGAAAAAAACGTAAAGGAAGCTTGTGGGACATTTAAGAACTATATCGAAGTAATGAAAAACTTCGGGGGTCAAGAAGTGATCGAATACAAGTGAGAAAGGAGAAATAATTATGGCAACGTGCAAAGAGTGCAATGGCAAAGGTTCTTCAAAATGCCCTAAATGCAATGGTACTGGAAGAGTTGGCGGTGGTATTATTAGTTCTTCTCATCAGTGCAACAACTGTAATGGCTCAGGAAAGGTCAAGTGCGGAGTGTGCCATGGAAAAGGACACATTTAGACAAAACAGATTCTGGCCAAAAGCGTTTTTCAAACCGACCGCAAGAAAAGCGGTCGGTTACCGTTTCTTAAGTTAAGTTGGAAAAACTAAATTGAAGG
>JAJYMU010000055.1 GCA_021786655.1 Bacteroidota bacterium | reverse complement strand
TAACTATGCGCCAAGTTGGAAAAGAACAAGATGGGGAGTAAGAGATTTTTTTACTGTTAAGACGCAAACCGGAAACAAACTTTATGTAATAGCTAATGACGATTCATACGCCGGTACGGTAGTTTCTCAAGTAGATACTAAAACAGGCAAAATATTATCTTCAATTTATCATTCCGGTTGGATAACGGCAGAAGACCATTTTGACATTGATGGTGATGGAAATGAAGAAATAATACTAGGTGGCACAAGCAGTTTTGACAAGCCGAGTTTGATGGTTTTGAAATCAAATAATAGTTTAAAAGGAGTGATGCCCGATCTTTATCAAACTCAAAAAAATGCTGCTAAGGGAAATGCAGAATATTATTTGTTGTTAAGAGTATCTGATCTTGGTAAACTCTTATCTGAAGCCGGAGTGAATGACGTTTACGAGATAAGAAAATTCGAGAAATATGGCATTGAACTTATCACCAGAGAGGTGGTAGAAAATAAATATATATATGATTATGACGGATTAGTTTATGCATTTGACGGCAATTTGAATGCAAAACATATTACAGCTAGCGCTTTTTTTTCAAAATCATACTCCGACTTGTACGAAAAAGGAAAAATAAAGGTGCCGTTAGATTCCATTTATTTCAAGACATTAAAAGATTCTATACTCTACTGGGATGGGGACAGGTTTGTTAATTATCCTACACAAAACAAGTACTGGAACCAATAATAGCTTTTAGGCAAGACACCTACCTTTTTCTTACCAAAAAAACTTTAGAAAACTGAAAATATTTTTCCGCAAAGGGAACGGATTGGGGGAATTTATATAGTGATTAAGAAATTCGTCCATAAAAAACCGAGGTCAAAATGAAAATCAAGGCAATTCTACTAATACTTTTGGTAAGCTCTGTTTCAATTTTGTTTTGTTCATGTGCTTCTTCGGAAGAAAGTCTTAAGCGTGCTACTGCCAAGGAAGTTGGAAACACTAGATTAGATGATGTTACTCTTTACAACGTAAATAGAGGTGCAACCACAGTTTCGTGGTATGCCAAAACTCCTTCCGGTTGTTATGAATGCGACGCAGATGATATGGTACGCCAGGTGAACTGTGTAAAAGTAAAATGCGATAACAAAATAATTAACTCCCAAAATTCCGAGTCTGCTGAATCAAAAAGCAACAAACCGACGAGCATGGACACAAGTCAAAAAAGTAAACTACAAACAGTTGAAATGAAAGATCCAAGTCATGCAATGTTAATATCAGCTTTATGGCCGGGTCTTGGACAATTTTATAACGGTCCGACTGAAAATACAAAGGGAACAATAATGGCTGTCGGTCAAGGTGGGTTGTTGCTGTTAACTATTATAGGTGCTTTGAATCCAAAAGAAGGCAGCGTTGGTGGGAGTAATTATTACAATAACACATTGAGCTATAATGTAAAGTCTCCCAGTATTAATCCTTTAGTGTGGGTTGGCATTATTGGAATGTTGGGCAATTCAATCTACAGTATGATAGACGCGGGCGATAGAGCGAAGGAATTAAATTCCGAAGAAGGTTTATCTGTTCGAATTAATGTGTTTAATAATTTGTCACAATTGATCAGGACTAATACATACAACGGATTCAATGCAAACATATCGCTAAAGATTAATCTTTAATAAATGTTTTAAAAGTGATTGTAAAAACGACCAACATGTTCTCGAACCGAAAAACCTGTATGATGTGGACGGTTGAAGCATTTTTAAGTTGGGTTCTTAAAACTTAGTATAAATGGTATGCTCTATTGAAAGACGATGAAGAAAAAATTTATAATTTAGAAAATTGGTTGTATGCAAAAATTGAAACAAAACTTGCAAACGGAGGAATGCAATGAAAAATAGTCTCATATTACTTGTTTGTTTGTGTTCCCTCATCATGGCCTCCACATACCATGGTCAAACAATTGGAACAAAAATTAATACCCCGTTTGGTACCATAAGGACTATCTCGGTACTTGCCGATGACAGAATTTTTGCGGGAACGCAAAGCGATGGACTATTTTATTCACCTGATTATGGCGTTACGTGGATTAATCTTACGTTCCCGCAAAATGAAACAGGGAGGGTATATAAAACTAATACCGGTGACCTGTACGTCGCTGCCGGGATGAAGGGAATCTACCGCAATAAGAATGAGGCCGGAGTTTGGGATTACGTTGGCTTTCAAGATGTAAAAATGGGTGATATGTTTGAATCGGCTATAGGTAATCTGATCATTCATGTTTCGAGTTACAATTCAGCAGTTTATTCAAGCGTGTATACCTTCTATTTATCAAAAGATAATGGAATGAGTTGGAAATATATTCCATCGCAATTCAGTGAAAGCTTAGCTTTGTGTTTTGCCAAACAACCAAGTGGAGAAATATTCATTGGGACTACGAAAGGTGTTTATAAATCTACCACGGGAGAATATTGGACTTATTGCCATCCGGGAAGTATTTACTCGATAGCAATCCGTTCCGATGGCATGATTTACATCGGACTGGAGAACGAACTAAGGACCTCTTCTGATGATGGGGCTAACTGGAGTGTATTTACTTTTACCCAATCACCTTTTGAGATCGAGCAAATATTTAGAGATACACATGACAATATGTACGTCGAGACCAGTAATATCAGCACAAGTTTTCTCTACAAGAATAGTAAAAGTTCAAATACCTGGAATCTAATAGGAGAATTAAACGGTCATAATGGAAATTCTTTTGCAAATAATATGCGCATAAACTCCCTGGGGGATATTTTTTACCTCGATAGCGGCTCACTCTATAAAATCAGCAGAACAATAACGGCAGTTCATGCAGAGGAGAATATCATTCCTCAGCAGAGTACGCTCTATCAGAACTATCCTAACCCATTCAATCCAACGACAACACTAAAATTTGCAATTCCAGTAGGAACGATGTGGGGGGACGTTCCCACTACATTAAAAGTGTATGACGTATTAGGAAGAGAAGTTGTAACACTAGTCAACGAAGAAAAGGCGCCGGGAAATTATGAGGTGAAGTTTGACGGAACGAATTTAGCAAGCGGGGTTTATTTTTGTCAATTGCAAGCGGGCGGTTTTGTAGATACAAAAAAAATAATGCTGCTAAAATAGTATCGTGCAAAAGTTTTTATTTGCGAAGGAGGTAATTATGAAGCGCACATTTTTACTAATATTTTCTTGTTTGTTATTATTAGAAACAAAAGACATCTTTTCTCAATATTCTGATCCCTATACATATTTACAGCCGTCTAATGCAACAATAAAAGATAACGAAGTTATAGATATTTTTGGAAGAGCAGGACTAAGTGGAGACACAACGCTTTGGAGTGCTGAATTATTAGTAAGTCTTGAAGGTGATCCGAGGTTTGATCCAAAAGCAATTATTTTTCCAGCTGTGTTTAATTTGCAAATAGGAATTCGTCAACATGAGTATAAAGCAACAGTAGGAAATTTGCCGATTGGCAATTATAGTTTTTGCTATAAGTATGTGTACAACAATGGACCTGGATACTTTGGAGGTGCAGTTGGAAATGATCCGGCTATGTTTTATCCAGGGTCATTGAAGGTTGTTAGCTCTTCAACTTCAGTTGATGGTTTGTACAAGTTGCCTATTACATTTGTATTATTTCAAAACTATCCCAACCCGTTTAATCCGAGCACAACAATAAAGTTTTCTGTTCCAGCCTCCCTAAATCCCTCCAAAGGAGGGACTTTTGTTTCGCTGAAAGTGTATGATGTATTAGGAAGAAAAGTTGCAACTTTGGTTAACGAAGAAAAGGCGCCGGGGAATTACGAAGTGAAATTTGATCCCGCCAAGTCGGGACAAGCTGGGACGAATTTGGCGAGCGGGGTATATTTCTATACGCTCATCACAAACGGATTTTTCCAATCTAAAAAAATGTTGTTGATGAAATGATTTTGTTCTTAGAGACTCGCCTCAGCGAGTCTCTAGCGAAATGATTGTGTGAAGGTGTGTACCCCCGCAAGACGGGGTTGGCACCGACAGCGAATGAAAGTAATCTTTAATACTGAGACGCGGCATGCCGCGTCTTTACAATTCTGAGACCAGCCCAGCCAGAGGCTAGCAGGCGCGGCGAGTCTCTGCCGAGTGGTGTTTACTTTTACAAATTACAAGCTGGGGATTACACCGAAACAAAGAAGATGATCTTGCTCAAATAGGAAGGATATAAAGTATAAGGAATAAGGAAAAAGTAGTAAGAAGTCACAAGAACCCGGTTTTGTTTTAGCCGGGTTTTTTATTAACGCTCTTTCTTACAAAAGGTGTTTAAAACTCTGGACAATGCTGTAGTTCGGGGTTGATTAATCTTTTTGAACTGATTATCTTTTACACAAAGAGTTGACTGTATGCCTGAAATAAGTAGGTTTTACGGAATTATAATTAGAATGTTTTATTCAGAACACGAACCGCCTCATTTTCATGCGCAGTATGAGGAATACAATGCTCAAATAAATATAGAATCTGGTAAAATTGTGAATGGTTTTTTACCTTCGAGAGCAGAAAATCTGGTTTATAGTTGGTGTCGGGAACATAGTGATGAACTAAATGAAAATTGGCTCCTTTGTAAAAACCATAAAAGACCGTTTAAGATTAAGCCATTAAGTTAAGGTGAGAAATGAAAAAGTTACTTTCAGCTACTTATGTAGGTGATTTTCAAATACTTTTAATATATGAAGGAGAGAAACCGCGAATATTTGACTTCCGACCAATGTTAAAAAAACAACTTGGTGATTTTGTAAATCTGAAGGATGAAGAAGTGTTTAAACAATTCAAAATTCTTGAAGGTTGGAATACTCTTGAATGGCAAAATGGTTATGATATTGCCCCTGAAACTCTCTATGAAACAAGCATACCCACCTCTTTAACAAAAGTAATTTGAAAGATAAAATTATTAGGGAGATTTAGTACTATAAATAATAAAAAGAAGAATTCACTTCGCCCAGTAAGAGCGGATGAGGGTATAAAGTATAAGGGGAAGGTAATATGAAAGGACTGTCAAACATACACCCCGGTGAGGTTTTATTGGAAGAATTCTTAAAGCCAATGAAAATAAGCGCATACAAATTATCAAAAGATATAGACATTCCTCAGAACAGAACATCAGAAATCTTAAGAGGCAATCGCAGCATTACGGCAGATACAGCATTAAGATTAAGTAGTTATTTTGGGACAACAGCTAAGTTTTGGCTGGGCTTGCAAGACGATTATGATTTAGAGGAAGCTGCTGAGAATAAAAAAGAAGAATTAAAAAAAATAAAAAAAATAGTAATAAAAGCAGCTTAGCTATATATATAGCGCGATTTTCAATACTACGCATCAAAGATTCTTCTCAATTCAAAAACTGCAATGCCGTACGCGACAGCAACATTCAGAGATTGTTTAATTCCGTACTGCGGAATCTCTATTGACATATCGCACATGTCCAACAGTTCTTGCGATACGCCGGTTATCTCGTTTCCGATAAGCAGTGCCATCGGAAAAATTTCTTTTGTCAGATTGTAATGCGGAACGCTGGATTCAGTGAGTTCGAGCGCGCAGATTTTAACACCCTTCTTTTTCAATTCGGTAATTACATCTTTTGGATTCTTGGAGTATTCCCAATTGACACTCTCTTGAGAACCGAGTGCTGTTTTTAAAACCTCTTTCTTCGGAGGGTGAGGTGTGTAACCGCAAAGGAAAAGTTTTTCGATCATGGCGCCGTCGGACGTTCTGAAAATAGAACCGACATTATAGCTGCTTCGGATGCTGTTCAGCACAACATATACCGGAAGTTTCTTCACCGTATGAAGCGTTTCTATTGTACTTCTGCTTTTGGAAATTTCATCGTGTGAAAGTTTTTTCATCGGTCAAACATTTTTATATGTTAAACGTAAACCTACAATCCCAACAACAATTAAAAAGATGAATGCAATTCTAAGAAGCTCTTTTGGTTCGTTGAAGAAAAGAATTCCATAGATGGCGGTTCCAACCGCGCCAATGCCGGTCCACACGGCGTATGCCGTTCCAATCGGCAGTTCCTTGGCGCCAAGGGCAAGAAAAACATAGCTAAGAATCATTGTAATAACAGTAAACGTCGAAGCTTTGAGTTGGGTGAAACCTTGGCTGTATTTTAATCCAACTGCCCAGCTTATTTCGAAAATGGAGGCAACAAAAATATAAAACCAAGCCATTATTGAAATCCCTTTTCAGCGATCGCGAGATAGTTATCCAAGGGTTCGTTGTTGATGTAGAATTTGACTTGTAAATCTTTGAATTGTTTCGCGGTATCGTAAAGCTGATGACGAATTCTGTCAACGTCGCATTTTATCTGAATTCTGAAATCGCCGGTTATATAAACATCAGCAACGTTATCTGCAACGGAAACATTAAAAAGCAGCAAACCGGGTCCCTGAATATAGTTGTGCAGTTGAAGCGTGTCCCGCTGGGCAAACAGTTCATTCATTGCTGCTTCAATTTCCGATTTTTCAACTATAACTGTTTTTGATACCGGTGTCACGATGTCATCGCAAATAGTTTTTTCGCCTTCAACGTTGGTGCCGGCATTTGCAATCAAAAAAATATTAAAAGTTGTTTCCTTGGTTTCCGTTCCGTTTTTTCTATTGCATCTATGCCAAACAAAATATGCCAGTCCGCCAATCACTGCAATCAAGATTACAACATTAAAAAATCTTTTCATATTGGTTTTCCTTTTTTGAAACAGGATTTATGTTGTTCGTTTCTTTTGTCTTATATGATAAAGAGGCAATCTTAAAAATCGCCGAAACATTAGCTGTTATCTTTTTCATCAATATGCAGACTATGAAGCAAGCGGTGAACAGCCGGAGCGAGTATGATGCCGACCGTAACGAGAAATACAATACCGGAAAACAGAGCGTATAGCGATGCAAATATTTTTCCCGCGTCT
>JAJYMU010000310.1 GCA_021786655.1 Bacteroidota bacterium | reverse complement strand
TTATGTGTATGATGGAAAATTTATTAAACATATAGACAGCCAATCCGGGCTTACATCTAATGAGGTCCTTTCACTTTTTTATGATGACAAACAGGATAAACTTTACGCCGGCACAAGTAACGGGCTGTCAGAGCTTGATATTAATTTATTTGACAGGCACAGAAGTTTTCCTCCTAAAATTTTCATCAACAAAGTAATAAGCGGAGATTCGGTTTATACAAATTATAGCAGCTTAATATTTGATAGAGATAAGAATGATATTAGCATTGACATTTCAGCTATTAATTATTCTTCGCCTCGCTCAGTAATTTATAAGTACAAATTAAACGAGAAGTGGGATGAGACAAATAATAACGTTTTGAATTTTAGTTCTCTTCAAAATGGGACTTATAATTTGCAAATCATTGCGAGAACTCAAAATTCAGATTGGAGCCAACCTTATTTTTTATCATTTGTAATTAAGCCTGGAATTGCAGAGACAGTTTGGTTTAAGCTTGGGGTTTTTTTACTGCTATTTTCTTTTGCTCTTTCTGCCGTTATATGGCGCATGAAACAAAAAACTAAAAAGATGAGCGAACAGCTAAGCTTGACGGAACGAATTAATTCCCTAAAGCATGAAGCATTATCTGCAATGATGAATCCGCATTTTATTTTTAACGCACTAAATTCTGTACAATACCTTATCAACATTCATAGGAACGAAGAGGCGAATGATTATATAGCAATGATGGCTAAGTTGATAAGAAAAAATCTTGATACAGCCGGAAACGGGTTTATACTATTGTCCGAGGAAATAAACAGGCTTAAACTTTATCTCGATCTTGAAAAACTTAGATTCCATGAAAGGTTTTTTTATGAGATTATTACCGGAACAGATGTTGAAACAGATTCTATAATGATACCTAACATGATCATCCAGCCGTTTGTTGAAAATTCTCTTTGGCATGGAATATTAAATTCGGGAAATAATGGATTACTGACTATTACATTTTCATATGAAGATATTGATATAGATTCCATTATTAGCAGAACATTAATAATAAAGATCACAGATAATGGGATAGGAATTAAAGAAGCAGTGAAGAATAAAAAAGAAGATCACATTTCAAAAGGAATACAAATAATTGAAGAGCGCCTTAAATTACTGAGTACAAAATTAGAACTTCCAAAACCGATTATGCTGGAAGATCTTAGCAATCGTAATAGCGACTCTCATGGAACAGAAGTAATCATTTCTCTTCCCCCCCCGCTTTATAAAATCAATATTCAAGAGTTAGACTCCCCTTCTTCACTTACCGATTAATTCTTTTTTCATACCGTTCACTTAAAAAAAGACACCGTATGCTTGTTAGCTATTGTAGCGGCTGTCTATCTGAATTAGATTCGTACAAAATTCTGGTAGAACAAATTGAATACTATAAAAAAGCTGACGAGTTTTTTCACAAAAAAATTTTCTGATTCCGCACCTTTGTTAATCATTAAGAAAGATGTGGATGACGTTAACATAAAAGAATACAAATCAATTGAAGAAGCAATCACCGATCTGGAAAACGATCCGAATGTACCGACGGAAAAAATAGAAAAATTAAGAGCATCTCTGAAGAATTTGAAGTACAAAACTTCAATTAAGATCAGGAATGGAGAAATAATATAATAAAGTTATAATCAGCAGGTAACAAAATGAAAATACAAAAACTTAAAACGAATATACTCTTGGTACTCATTTTCTCTTTTCTTTCACAATCCGTTTTTTCTCAGTACCGGCTGCAGGTTAAATTAACCCAGCCGCCGCTGAACCAGCTCCGTGCAACGGATATTTGGAGACTTAACATATTCAATCCGGCAAAATCGCCTTTGGAAGTAACTCTTCACGGCACATTGGAAGAGTCGAACAGCGGAATTGTAGTCGAAGGATATTCGAATATTATTAGACTATCGCCCGGCAGCAAAATAATAACATATGACGACGTCAAATCTGGCAGCGTAAGTTTTAAATCGGGAAAGTGGCGCGAAGCATTTTTGAATACTGGCAACGCACCCTCGGGCGATTATAGGATTTGCATCACCGTTACTAATAAATCGGGCGAAGAACTCGGATCCGATTGTATCGACCAGAAAATAGAAATCGCTTCACCTCCTTCACTCATTTCACCGGCTGACGGCGAAACAATTGCCGCGGAAATGCAGCCCGTTTTTACCTGGGTTGCGCCGATACCGACTCCGTCTGGACAAATAAATTACAAATTAAAAATAGTCGAAGTAATCGGCGGTCAATCTCCGCAGTCGGCAGTTCAACGAAATCCTGCTTTGTTCGAACAATCCGGAATAATATCTACAATGTTTCAATATCCTTCCTCTGCAAAAAAATTGGAAAGTAATAAAAAATACGGATGGGTTGTTCATGCATTAAATAGAGAAGGGAAACCGATCGGAAGCAATAACGGAACAAGTGAAACTTTTTCATTTAGAAAAGGCGGAACCATAATTTCGTTCGATACGAACAATGTTACTGTTTCTAAAACAGAAAAAGATTCTACAAACGGACAGAATGGTCAAACAAAAAGTTTAACAATTACTAACCTTGAAGATAGTACAGGATTAACAAGCGATAAAGGAACTGCCACGGCGGGCGATACGATCAAAGCTGGGTTGAACGGCGAATTTAAAATTGCAGTCACTCAAACTACAACCGAATCGGACGGATCGCTGACTGGCAATGGAAAGGTTTACATTAAATGGCTTAAGACCAACGTTGCCGTTGAGTTCAAAAAAATAAAGATCGATACAACAAAGAATTTGATCTCGGGAGGAATAGTTTCTAGTCAAGGAGGAAGCACAAGCACATCATGGACTACGTATCCGCTCGCTTGGGGCCAGAGTCTGTTATCGGGTCCTGGTGCTGCAAATGCTGTGGATAATGCAGTTGATTGGACGAATAACCTGATAGAAAATGTTGTCAATTGGACTATAAATACAAATGTAGGGTATCCAATAATTGATTATCAAAGCAACATAGCGCCTCCGCCAATACCGGATAATTCTCTAAAGATGCCATTTGGTTTGCAGTTCGATAACGGTAATCAAAAACTTGTTATCACTGAAATGGTTTTTAAACCGAACGAATCCAAGATAAATTTTCTGGCACAGGGAAAATTTATAAAGTCGGGAACGATTTATACACTTGGATTTGCCGGGAAATATTTCAAGTTCCATCCTAAAAAAATAGAATTCAACAGCGGGCGAGTCGAGTTAGCCGAAAATTTTGAAATTCCGAATGTCGCTTCAAATCCTAAAATGAAATTCCTCTTTAAAAAAGGCGATGATAATTCGGGATGCTACATCGAGTGGGACAGCACGGGAGTCAAAGATGTAGGTCTGGAACTCGGCGTAAAGTTTACGAGGGAATGGCTTCTTCCGGTTCCTTCCTCTTCCGATTCCGTCGAAGCTACTCTCGGCGGCAACGGAACAAGTATGAATGATATTCTGCTCACCGGATCTTTGCCCAATTGCGAGATTGTCGGGACAAACGGAATAAAAATGTTTGCGGATTCACTCTCGCTCGATTTATCAGACACAAGAAATCCATCGAGCATCCATTTCCCGAATAATTATTTGAATGATACCTCCGCTACCTGGAGAGGATTTTACGTAAAAAGTTTCGGCGCTACAATGCCAGAATCATGGACAACCGGGAACAATTCGGCTTCCCCGTCAATAACGGCAAACAATTTTATCATCGACGATATGGGAATTACAACAAAGATCAAAGCTGTAAATGTATTAGATCTGCAGTCCGGGAAGATTGCGGATTTGAGCGCAAGTCTGGATACGGTGGAAATTTCAATCCTAAACAGTTCTCTCGAAAACGGAATTGCAAAAGGAAAAATTGTTCTGCCGATAAGCGAGGTCGCACCGCAAAACACATTAAAATACACGGCAGTATTCGCACAGGTTCAAGGCGCCAATAACTTTGTATTAACTGTTCTTCCCAACGGTCCAATCGAAGCCGAAGTTTTAAAAGGCAAAATAACTCTGCTTCCGACTTCCAATATATCTGCGGCAATAACACCGACAACAAAATCAGCATCTATAAATATGAACGGAACATTCAGCTGGGATAGTCCGAATTTTCCTTCCGTCGGTTCTTCTATTCCCGTCAAAGGCGTAAAGATGGAATTGGATTTTGAAAACGTCGGATTGAATTACACGAGCACTTCATCGGCAAGTTCTCTTGATTTCAATCCGGGTTCGTGGAGTTTCGCGAGTCCGCAAAAATTCATGGCCAACTTTCCCGTTTCGATCAAAAAAGTTTATTATAAATCACTTAACAAAACTTCGCCTGAATTGTTGAGGGGCGCCTTGATGATCGATGTCGTCGCAAACCTTACCGATAATATTGGCGGCGCGACGACATTGGGAGCGGGTTTTGCGATAGAACGTAATCCGACAACAAAAAAATTCACTCCGAAATTCAAGGGCGTTTTCGTCGACAGTATTTCCGTTCACGCTAATATGCAGGCAGTAAAAATAGACGGAAGCATTGCTTTGAGGAACAACGATCCCGTTTACGGAAACGGATTTCTCGGACAACTAAATGTCGATTTTACTTCGGTTGGAATTTCCGCCGACGCGCTTGTTGAATTCGGCAATACGAATTACCAGAACGGAAATAATTTGTACAGATACTGGCGCGTTGAAGCGGATGTTGTTTTGCCTCCGCCGGGAGTTCCGTTCCTAACCGGTTTGGCTTTCAGGGGTTTCGGCGGCGGCGCCTACTTTAATATGGATGCCTCATTGTCGCCTTCCGGCACCAAGTACACTTTCAAACCGAAAAAATCGGATTTCGGTCTCCGTGCAAAAGCAATAATAGCTACTACCCCGAAAGAAGAAACATTTAATGCCGATGTCGGTCTGCTCGCTCAATTTTCGAGCAGTCAGGGATTAACCCTTATTTCTTTCACCGGCGATTTTTACGTGGGAGCCGGACTCGCGGCCGCCAGCAGGGCAAAAGCAAATGTAAAGGGGGATGTTTCGGTCAGCTACAATTTTCCCGATAAACATTTTAATCTCTCATCGAATGTCTCCGTTAACGCACCGCCGATCACCACGCCGAGTCCTTCGAATCTCGTTCTCGATATAGACGGCAAGTATAGCAAATGGTATTTTAAATTCGGCGAACCTGCTCATACGAATACCGTAAATGTTTTCGGCGTAAGCTTGTATGAATATTTGATGTTCGGAAACGATATCCCGGCGCCTGCCGGATTTACTCAAACATTTAAAAACGGTTATCACGGAGTATTCGGATATTATCCGGGCATGGCTGTTACAACAAGCGGCGTAACCGGCAATTCGAACACGGCGACCGGAAGGGGTTTGGCATTAGGAATAGGGTTTAAATTTAATAAAGATATCGATTTCAATTTGGTAGGAAATTTCGATGCTCACTTAGGATTAGGCGCCGGTGCGGAATTAAATTTAGCTTACAATGAATACACCGGACAGAATTGCGAGAATCCTTCCGAAAGAATCGGGATTAACGGATGGCAGGCTTCCGGCTCCATCGGCTTTTATGCATACGTGAATGCTTCCGTAAAACGGAAGAACAAAACCTGGAATATCGCGGATATAAAAGCAGGCGGTTGGCTTCAGGGAAGATTTCCAAATCCCGTTTATGCAGCAGGCGAGGTTACAGGGACTGTAAAAATCGCGAAACTGATCAACACTTCTTTTACGCGCAGTTTTGTATACGGTACAAATTGTTCCGGGATATCGAGCGCGGGCAGCGGCGCAGCCGTAACACAGGGGGATGCCGCCGGCGACCAGCAGCAGTTATTAATAAAATACGTCCATCCCGATATTCAATACAATTTCCCCGAGGTTTCACCCTTAACGGTTCAATACGGATTAACGCCGGACAACGTTTTCGATGTTGCCGAACAGCAGGCGGACGGATCGGTCAAAACCAGGACATTTAAAATGGTTGTTTCCCCAGTATTGAAAATTAATAACGGCGGCGGTTCTTATACGAATGTATCTTTAAAGAAACACGAGAATAATCTGGGCGAGTATTTATATACGGTATTTACCCAGCCCGTTGTTAATACATCGACTCCGTATTCAAGTTCTTCAAACTTGACCGGTTTAAATGTTGCAATCGGCAAAACTATAACGACCAATAATTCTCCGGTTAGCGGCGCGAGTTTATCGGTCAATCAATTGCACGCATCGAACAGTTCCTCGTTTAGTCTCAACAATTTAGCTGTATTAAATTATCCGGTACCGCCTTCAACTCCGTCGTACGGAAACCTGCCGCCTGAGCCGCCTGCAATTGTAAATCACTTAACTGCCGGCAAGGATTATGTTTTTACCATAACGGCAACTTTAAAGGAATTTGTAAACAATATTTGGATAGATGCAAAAAACAAGAATAATGTCGTTGTAAAACAAACGGTAAACAAAATTTTCAGAACGGGACCGATGGTGATCCTTTCAAATACAGTTGATTACAAAACAATTAAAAAACAAAGCCGATAAAGACATGAAAATTAATATAAAATCAAAAGCGAAAAATCTGGCACAGCAATTAGTTTGTGCCGTTTCATTTTTATTGATTGCGGGAATCTGCCACGCACAGGACGCGGATTCTTCGTCTGTTCCCGTCAGCAAAATTAATATTGCGGGAAGATACACCGAAAGCCGCGGAATAGAACTGCGGTTTTTCCCCGATAAAAAATCCGCTTTGGAAACCGGAATCAAAAACGGATTCATAATCGAACGCGCATTGTTAGATTCTACAAGTGAAAATAAAGCCGGCAGTAAATCAAACTTTTCCGAAATAGCGCGAGTTCATTCGTACGGCGAAAGTCAATGGGAAAAGATTATTTCGGGAGAAAAGGATTCTGATGCGAGGGACGAATTGGAAGCCGCCCGGGATTTTCAAAC
>JAJYMU010000233.1 GCA_021786655.1 Bacteroidota bacterium | reverse complement strand
GATCTATCAGTTCTAAATTCATCTAAGGAGTATTCCTGTAAATCATTCTTGGAAATGGAATCGCTTCGCGTAAATGTTCCAATCCGCAAATCCAACTCACTGTTCTTTCAAGTCCGAGACCGAAACCGGCGTGCGGCACGGAACCGAATCTTCTCAAATCCAAATACCATTCAAAGAATGCTTGGGGCAAATTGTGTTCCTTAATTCTTTCCAACAAAAAATCCAGATTGTCTTCGCGCTGGCTTCCGCCGATAATTTCTCCGTAGCCTTCCGGCGCAATGACATCAACTGCAAGCGCAACTTTTGGATTCTCGGGATCGCGCTTCATGTAAAACGCTTTTACTTCAGACGGATATCGATGAATCATAACCGGTCGGTCGAATTGTTCACCGATAATTGTTTCGTCGGTACCGCCAAGATCATTTCCCCACTGGAAATCAATGCCATGCTTTTTCAAAATCTCAACTGCTTCGGTGTAAGAAATTCTAGGGAACGGGCGTACAACTTTTTCAAGTTTGGTTGTATCGCGTTCAACTTCTTTTAATTCTTCTTTATTGTCTTCCAAAACACATTTAACGATGTACTCTAAAAATTCTTCGGCTAAACTCATATCGTCATCCAAATCATAGAAAGCCATTTCAGGTTCAACCATCCAGAATTCTGTTAAGTGTCTGCGTGTCTTGGATTTCTCTGCACGGAATGTTGGACCGAACGAATAAACTTTTCCAAGCGCCATAGCGCCGCTTTCTTCGTAAAGCTGTCCGGATTGCGTTAAGTATGCTTTGCCGAGATCAAAATATTCCATTTCAAAAAGTGTTGACGTTCCTTCGCACGCGTTTGGCGTGATAATTGGCGGATCAAACAGAACAAATCCGCGCGAATCGAAAAAATCACGGATCGCTTTAACAACTCGTGCACGGATTTTCAAAATTGCAACTTGTTTCTTCGACCGAACCCACAAATGACGGTTATCGATTAGAAATTCTATCCCATGTTCTTTCGGCGTGATCGGATACTCGTGAGCTATTGATATTGTCTTCATATCCGTGACATCAAGCTCGTGACCACCTACCGAACGCGCTTCAATTTTTATGGTTCCTGTTACTTCAAACGAAGATTCTTGCGTAAGCTTTTCCGCGTTTTCAAAAATTTCATCGGTAACGTTTCCTTTGAATACAACGCACTGAACATAGCCGGTGCCGTCGCGCAAGATCAAAAACTTTAGCTTCCCGCTCGATCGCTTGTTATAAAGCCAGCCTTTTAGTGTTACTTTTTCGCCGACGTGATTTTTTAGGTCTTTAATGTAGACTGAAGGTCTAGTGCTCATAATTTTCAGAAAATTGACGGACAAATATAAGTAAGAGGTTATTAATTATGCAAAACGATTGCAACGAATTTGTTCTTCGGCTATGCGGTACAAATTGCTTTTATTTTTTTCGAATAAATTTCTTCGAACAATTCTTTGCGGCGCTCGAGGTTCCACAATTCAATTTCGGGAACAATTCCCTTTTCACATTCCAAGTTCAGTTCAACCGTGCCGTTCGTAACTTTTGTATTAATCGACTTGACCAAACGTTTGTGAGTCCGGTCGAAACTATCAGCTACTCTTAAAATTGCCGCCAGTTTTTTGATAACATTCTGCGTGCGCTCCGGTAGTTCGCTAAAATCTTCGTGCCGTGCCTTAGGCAAACTTTTTCTGTGGTAACGCGCCACATGAGCTATAATGCTGATTTCGTTTTCGTTGAAACCAAGAAGCTCGCTATGCCGGATAATATAATAGCTATGCTGATGATGATTCGTATGTGAAATATGGTAACCAATATCATGCAAGATGGATGCTGCATAAAGATACTCGCGGTAATAGTCATCCAAACCGTGCAAGTCTTTCAGCTGATCAAAAAGTTGAAGCGAAAGTTTCGCAACATGCCGGCAGTGCATCTGGTCGTAATTGCATGATAGAGCAAGCTGCTTGATGCTTTCGTTTCTGATATCGGAAAGGTTGGGCAGTGATAAATCAGCATGATTTTTTTGAAGCGTGTCGAGGATAATTCCCTCGCGGAGAGCATAACCGGAAATCGTCATCGTTTCCAGTTCGAGCAGATCAAAAATTGTTGAAAGAATAATTATTCCGGCTGGAATTATATCCGCACGTTTTTCATCGAGTCCCGGAATTTTTTTTCTTCGCTCTAAGTTTTTTTTACTGAGAATTTCTTCTTCAATCTTGTGAAGCTCTTTCTTGGAAAATTCGTAATTATTTAAGATAGAAGTTGCCACGAATTTTCTGTTCCGCGCTTCTTGAATCATTAATCCGGCAGACATTATTGTTCCCGACGAACCGATGCAAATACTGAAGCCGGTTTTTTTGATTGAGTGAGCAACTTGAAAAATTTCTCCTTCAACCCACTTGCGGCATTCTCTAACACGCGATTCGGTTACCTCATAATCCGGGAAAAATTTTTCTGTTAAACGGACAGCGCCGATTTTTACGCTCACGGAAAAGTTTGTAACTCCTTTGTGACCGATCAAAAATTCGGTGCTGCCCCCGCCGATATCGATGATGAGAGACTTCTTGTTGAAAATCGGGACAGCACGAAGAGCGCCGAGATAAATTAAACGCGCTTCCTCAAATCCGCTGATGACTTCCAGTTCGATGCCAGTTTTGTCGAACACGTTTTGCATAAAGTCGTTTTTGTTGTACGACTCTCTTACGGCACTTGTTGCAACGGCGCGCAAGTGTGCGTTATGCGAATCCGCAATTCCTTTAAACCGCTTTAAAGTAGAAATTGCTCTTGTGATGGCTTCGGGCTTGATGTACTTGATGCTGCCCGCGCTTCCTTCCCCGAGACGAATAACTTCTTTCTCGCGGTCAACTATTTCAAAATTGCCGTCGTCTTTAACTTTCACTATAATAAGATGAAATGAATTGGTACCGACATCAATCGCGGCTATGTACTGATTTTTTTGTTCCATTACTTATAATGTTTTTCAAAAATATATTTTACAAGATCATAAACATCGTCAACCGAAATATCGTCGATCAATTCCGATTTACGCAAAAAATATTTTGTGTGACCTACCGGCGCCCAATTGAAAGGATTCGTTGGACCGAACAATGAAATTTGCGGTACTTCGGTGGCACCGGCTACGTGCATCACGCCGGTATCGTTGGTGATAAACAGATCGGAGCGCGAGATCAGCGCCGCAAGCTGGGGCACGGTGTTATCTAAAAAATATCCCGGTTGCGAACCGAAATGTTTTCTGATAAAACTAATCTCGTCATGGTCTGCGCGACTTCCCGTAAAATAGAAAACGAAATTAATTTCTCTTTTCATCCGCTCGATCAGTTCAACAAATTTTTCCAACGACCATTTATTTTGGCATTTGCCTGCGCCAACATGAAAACCAACTACAAGTTTACCCTCGCCGTGCAATGTTTTCAAAAATGAATTCGCAAACTGTTTGTCTTCATCATTGAAAGATATGCTTGACCCATAGTTTTTCGTTTTGATTCCAAACGGTCGGACTATATCCAAAATAAAATCCGAAACATGAGCATCGGGACATTTCTTCCAGTTCAAATCTATTGCATGAGTGAAAACAAAAGCGTTCTCATTAATCTTGCCGTTCAGCGATCTCGGTCCAATCTTTATTTTAGCTTTAGATAAGCCGGCAAGTATATTACTTGTTGCCGAGACAGCAACAGTCGCCGGTACAATGGCAAGATCATACTCACGTTTGAGTAAACTTTTCAATCTCACATAGTATACCGGATTAATCAACTTTCTCTTTTCGAAAACGAACAACTCGTCAATAAACTCGTTCTGTGTTACCGCATAATAATTTTCCGGACTGGCAAGCAACGTGGTTCTAACTCCGGGCAGTGACTCTTTAATTGCGCGGAACAGGGAAACGCTTGCGAGCATATCCCCAAATTGATTATGCTGCCGGATTACCAAAATATTTTTCGCTGAACTAATTGAATCTAAACTTTGCGGGACGGCAAGCAGAAATTTTTTGAGAATGCTGGAAGCGGACTTTCTGAAAAAATCTCTTGATGACATTAAGAATTATCTTTTGAATTGTCGGTCTTTTGTGCTTTTATTTCTTCGAAATGTGCTTCGATTACATCTTCTTTCTTAACCAAATATTTTGATTGTTTAACCGGCGTTTCCTTCTCCAGACTTTTTTTGTTGTACGCGGATGAGATGTTGAAAACACCTTTGAAAAATTTCACAACCAGGTAAACAATTATTCCCCAGAAAATTAATCTAATTAAACTCATCGTTATCCTTTTGGTTCGGGGTTCAAATATTCAATGAAGCCCCTGTCCTCTCTAAAAATTTGCGTGTAAAGTTCCTCAAAGTCTTCGTCTCTGTTCACAAAATCTATATCAGTTGTATTAACGATCAGTAATGGAGTAGTACTGTATTTGAAAAAGAAATTGTTGTACGCTTCTGAAAGTTCGGTTAAATATGCTCGCGTTAAATTTTTTTCGAATTGTCTTCCACGCGATTTTATGTTTGCCATCAAACGATCGATGCCCGCTTGGAGAAAAATTACCAAATCCGGTTTGGGAATTTCTCTTTCAAGAAGAGGGAAAATATTCTCGTAAAGTTTAAGTTCTTCGCCGGAAAGATTCAGGTAAGCAAAAATTTTATCTTTTTCAAAAATGTAATCCGAAACGATATACTTTGAGAAAAGTTCTTGTTGACTTAATTGCTGTTGCTGTTTGTAGCGGTTGATAAGGAAAAACATTTGCGTCTGAAACGCATAGCGCTTTCTGTCGTTGTAAAATTTTTCGAGGAATGGATTTTCTTCGAACTGTTCGAGAATCAAATTGGAAGAAAGTTTTTCGGAAATTCTGCTAGCCAAAGAAGATTTTCCGGCTCCGATAACTCCTTCGATTGCTATGTATCTCAATTCCGCCATTTAACTTATCCGGAAATTTGTTCTGCCAATTATGTGAGACTCAATTTTGGGTAAATGAAAATCTTTCATCTTAATCTGACGAACCGGGTGAACGAAATCCGGTGCAATTTCTATCATCGGCACAATAACAAAATCCCTTTTCATGACTTCGGGATGCGGGATAACCAAATCATCACTATTATAAATTAAGCTATTATAAAAAAGAATATCAATATCTATCTCGCGCGGTCCCCATCTAAGCGTTGATTTTCTGCCAAGTGAAGTTTCGACAGATTTCACATAGTCGAATAATTCTTCGGGTGCATAAGAACTCTCTATACCAACAACCGCGTTCAAAAAATTTTCTTGTTCTACTTCTCCGTACGGCGTTGTTTCGTAAATTGAAGAACATTTGGTTACACTGCACTTTTCATTCTTGTCAATCAAATCAACGGCTTGCAAAATAAAATTGTGCTTATCTCCTTTGTTGGACCCGATTCCCAAAAAAATATTACTTGCCATTTTCTTTAATTACTTCCGCTTCCACCCAATCGATTACACCGCCAACCGGCGCGTGATGTTTTCTTACTCTCACGGCAATTTTTTGGATACCGGCATATTTCGTCAACAGCGCATCGGCGATAACGGTTGCCAAAGTTTCTATGAGATAATATTTCTTTTCGTGAATCAATTTATTGATGTACTTGTAAACTTCTTCGTAGTTGATCGCAAGTTTCAGGTTATCTTTTTTCGCTGCTTCAGAAAAATCCGTATAGATGTCAACGTCGGCTTCAAATCTGCCGCCCATGTTTTGTTCTTCCTGGAGTGCGCCGTGATAAGCATAAAATGATGCGTTCTTGATTCTGATTACGTTGGTCATCTAAGCTGCAAAAATTTTTCTTGTTGTGAAATAATTTTTAACTTTGGTAAAGTTAGCAAATAAAATTCCAATTAGCACCAAAACACTTCCGAACAATTCTCGGAGACTGAGTTTCTCATCAAGAATCAGCCAGCCGATTAGTACGGCAATGATCGGTGTTATCAATGTTGAAAGAGAAAGGAGAACAACATTAATCTTTTTCAACAGCCAGTAATAAGTTGTAAATGCAATGCTTGTTCCAAAAAATCCTAGATAGAGAATCGAACCGATTGCATCAGCGTTGAATATCCATTTCGCCCTGTCTTCGAAGACTAAACCGAAAACTGTCATGCTGATTCCGGCAATGACAAGAGGAACAAAATTCATTGCAAGCGGATTCAATTGCCCGCCGTGTTTTTTCAGGTGTACCGCAATCCAACCTTGAATCGAAGCGCTGAGCAAGACTGCAAGCATTCCGAGCAAGTAACCGGAAACATCCATGATAAGATTCTCTGAAAATATTATTACAATTCCTCCGAAGCCGATTACCGATCCCAAAATTTGATCTCTGGCTACCGCTGATTCCGGTATAAATATTTTGGAAAATAGAATTACAAAAAAAGGCATTACTGCAAAAATAATTGAAGTTAATCCGGAAGGAATAAATTGTTCGCCCCAGTAAACTAATCCGTAAGGAATTATAAATGAAAAGACTCCAAGAATAAGGTAGAGCTTGAGCGAATGCGAATCTTTCTGCAGCGTAATTTTTCGAAATTTCATCATAAGAAAAACAAAAATTGCAGCTGATGAAAATCTCAACCCGGCAGAAAAAATCGGAGTGAGGGAATCCAAACCAACCCTAATTGCCATCCATGTTGAACCCCAGATCAAACAAATTAGGACGTAACCGCTAAAAACTTTTAGACTTTCGTTTTTCAACCGTTCACCTTTAAAGCAATAATTCCAAGTGAACGGCCGGAAAATTTTCCGTCGCGGCGGAAAGAATGAAGCAGATTTTTTTCTTCAAACGAACAAAGCGGCGATTGCTCAACTTGGTCAGTTGGAACTCCGAAATTATAAATCATATCCAGATTCGCACTTGCAACATCCAAATATATCTTATTGTTTTCATAGAGAAGATATTTATTGTCGAACTGCTGCGCAACTTCTTTACCGACTTCATAGTTTT
>JAJYMU010000164.1 GCA_021786655.1 Bacteroidota bacterium | reverse complement strand
CGTATGAAAAGCTTTTGCAAGAAGAATTGGAAAAAACTCAGAAATGGCTCTACAAAAAGAAAAAAATAAAATGACCATAAAAGCTAAGGAGAAGGAGTTCATATAATGTATATTGTAGGAAAGTAACCATATAAAACAACTTACAATCGCTCGCACTTGTCAAATTTTTCTAACTGCTTTAATGCAAGTTACTTACTGCATGTTATGATTTCTTCGAAAATCGATTTTCGAATTTTATTACTGATGCCGTTGCGAACATAAAATAATTTGTTACGGCATAACGACTTATAATTCACAAATTACCGTCTAAAAGCTCATTTTCGCAAATGCGGGGTAATTTAAATTTACTCATTACAGAAACAATTTTTTCCCTCCCATAGATTCATTAAAAAAGAATTTTTTTAATTTCTTACCTGCTTTAAGTTTCGTAACAGAGTCAACAATTTATTTATTTAAAACATTTTCGAAAGGATAATTACAATGAAAAACACAAATGCAATAAAACCGGTTTGTTCGAACTTACCTACTGCCTCGTCTTCCACGAGTCGAAGCAGGCTGTAAGCTATTAGCTTTTTGCAAAAAGCCCTCGCCACAAGCGAGGGTTTTTTGTTTTTAAAACGTCTCATGTAGGTCAAGCTTGGGGGATCGGTCGCAGACCGATCCCTACATTGTCCAAGTAAAGAAGACGTTATTGACGAAGTAATTTGTTTTCGTAGGGGCTGAACCAGCCTGCGGCAGGCATGTTCAGCCCTTGCAGTTAACGAAATTGAAAAAGTAGGGATCGGTTTGAAACCGATCCGAATTGCTGTAGAGGGAACAGACTGTTCGCTTTACTTTTTAGCTAACCTCTTACTGTTAATAAAAAACTGATCAGTTGCTGTCTCGCTTGGGGGATCGGTCGCCTCGATCCGACGATCGAGCCTGCCTCGCCTTTGGTGATTCAAGGCGGGTCGGAGCGGTCCGGACAGACAAGTGTAACCTGGAGCGGCATTTATTCTTATGAATATCTTGATAGTAAAGATGAGTTATTTTTACAAAACCTCCGAGGTTTTTGGCATAGCCACCACTATGTGGCAAAACCTCGGAGGTTTAATTGTAAAACTACCGTTTAATTTCTCGTCCGCCAAGCTCGTTTATTATTGCATTGGCTATCGGGTCTTCATCAGTCTGTGTGGAATTATTGCTATGATTTGTAATTGTAGATTTCTTTGTTACTACAGATTTTTTTTCTTTTGAAACTTTCACATCTATTTTCTCACCGAAAATTTCTTTGGTCTTCTTATCAAGATATGTTTTGTTCTCTGTAATTATGTCTTCATCTTCAGGATGTTCGACTTCTAGTTGTACCATGTTCTTGGAATATGAAACCAGATTTGCGTTCAGCAAGATAGAACCAAAAAACATTTTATCGGTTTGTACTTGTTCAACAAAAGAACGCCACTTTGCAATCATTTCATTGAGATCTTCAGAATTCTCAGCCGACGGCGGAACGAATGAAGTTATTTCAGGTAATACAATTTCTTCTTTCTTCACAGGTCGAACGTTCGAAATGCTAGAATTTACTTTTTTAGGAGATGCGCTATAGCCCTGGCTGAAATCAGAAACCACTTGACCTTTGCTCGGACTGTCCTGCTTACCGATTTTGCTTATCAACTCGGAAATTGTAGAAGATTTTTCCAAACCGATAAGATGACAAAGTGAGATTTCAATTTTCAATTTCTGATTTGGCGAAGATTTCAATTCGTACTGAACCTTGTTCAGAAAAGCCAATATTCTAAGAAGATCACCTTCCGAGAATTTATTTAAGTATTCCAAATACTTTTTCTTGTAGAAATCGGCTTCTTCAATCAGATCACTTTTCTTAGTGATAATTACAGTCATGATATTTCGGAAATGTTCAATCAATCCATTCATGAAATCGATGAAGTTCCAGCCGTTCTCATATATTTTTTGAGTTACATCGAACGCCGAAGAAAAGTTTTTGCTAAGTATGGAATCGGAAATTGTAAAATAAATTTCTTCATCGATCAGATTTAACATCTTTGCTAGGTCACTAGAATCAACATTCTCGCCGCTGAACGAAATAACTTGATCGAACAAACTTTGAGCATCGCGTAAAGCCCCATCAGCTTTTTTAGCGATGATAGTAAGAGCCATGTCATCGATAGAAATTTTTTCCGCGTCGGCAATTTCTTTAAGAAGCTTTTTCATTGCAGCCATTTCAATTCGACGGAAATCGAATCTCTGGCAGCGCGAGACAATTGTAAGAGGCACTTTGTGTACATCCGTCGTTGCGAAAATAAATACAGTGTGTTCGGGCGGTTCTTCCAAGGTTTTGAGAAGCGCGTTGAATGATTCCGTAGTCAACATATGCACTTCATCAATGATATAAACTTTGTAATTGCCCTTTGTTGGCGCGTACTTTACTGACTCGCGCAGAGTTCTAATCTCTTCAATCCTTCTGTTGGAAGCTCCGTCAATTTCTATGATATCGAGCGTTTGTGAGTTCGCAAACGATTGACACATTTCGCATTCGTTGCATGGCTCGCCGTTTTTGGGATAGAGACAGTTCAATACTTTCGCAAGAATTCTGGCGGTTGTGGTTTTGCCAACTCCCCTTGGACCGGCAAATAAATATGCGTGTGCAATTCTGTTGTTCAGAATTGCATTTTTTAATGTTGTTGTGATGTGTGCCTGTCCGACAACTTCTTCGAAAGTTTGTGGGCGCCATTTTCTAGCTGTAACGATATATTTCATGTTTTCATTCATGTCAGATGAGAAGCTGAATTGTTTTTTCTAATTTTAACTTATTAGAAAGTATAAAGCAAAGCATTTCTAAATATTTTTTGTCTGTATTGTTAAATGCGGAGTAGCTATAACTATCCAGATCCAAGACACCGATAACTTTTCCATTAACTATTAACGGAACAACTATTTCAGATTTTGAGCCGGAGTCGCATGCAATATGTCCCGGAAATTTATCGACGTCTTCAACGATAATAGTTTCCTCCGTCAGTGCTGCAGTTCCGCAAACTCCGTTACCCACGTTAATAACTGTGCAAGCAACCTTGCCTTGAAATGATCCGAGAAAGAGTTTTTCTTCTTTCAGAAAATAGAAACCAACCCAGCTAATTTTTTCGAACGCTTCTTTCAATGCCGCCGTTACATTTGAAAGATTTGAAATCAACGGTTCACCGGCATTTAGCAACGAATCAATCTGCGGAAGAATCGATTCATAAATTTTTTCGTCTGAAAGATTTTTATCAACCAAAATTGTTTCAGCCATTATTTGGATTTCTTTTTACGAATTTTCTTCAATGCAATCTTGGCATCAAACACAAAAGGCAAAGCTTCTTTTATTGTTTGAATCGGAATGATCTTCAATCCTTCTTTCACTTCATCCTTAATCTCAGTCAAATCTTTTTCATTTTCTTTTGGAACCAAAACAGTTTTGATACCGCTTCTTCTTGCTGCCAAAAGTTTTTCATTCAACCCGCCAATTGGCAAAATTTTTCCTCGCAAAGTTATTTCGCCAGTCATTGCAACATCTGAGCGAGCCGGATTTCCGCTTAGCGCCGAAAACATTGCCAATGCAAGCGTAATACCGGCGCTGGGACCGTCTTTCGGTATTGCGCCTTCCGGCAAATGAATATGAATCTCTTTTCCTTTTGCAAATTCTGGATCCAACTTGAACTCTTTTGCATTGGAGCGAAGATAACTCAATGCCGCCTGCGCGGATTCTTTCATGATGTTTCCGATCTGTCCGGTAAGCGTAAGTTTTTCCGAACCATTCATGATGGTTGCGTCCACCTGAAGAATGTCGCCGCCGACACTTGTCCATGCAAGACCTGTAACGCTACCAACGCGCAATTCTTTTTCAGCTTTTTGAGTTCTGAAGTGGGGAACACCGAGAAACTTTTCTATAAGCTCTTCATCGATAACAAATTTCTTTTTCGCTTTTTTCTTCTTTCCGTTTTGAGATTGTGCCAGAATAATTTCCCGCGCGGTTTTTCTAAGCACGGAAGCTATCTCTCGTTCCAAATTTCTAACACCTGCTTCGCGAGTGTATTCCATAATAATTTTTATAACGGCTTCATCTTTGAAATCAACATTATATTTTTCCAGTCCATGAGCTTTGATCTGCTTCAGGATAATGTGTCGTTTTGCAATTTGAAGTTTTTCATGTTCGAGGTAACCGGGCAGTTCAATTATTTCCATCCTGTCCTGAAGCGGCAATGGAATGTTGTACCTAACATTTGCAGTAGTAATGAACATAACTTGCGACAGATCGTAATCTATATCGAGATAGTGATCGTTGAAAGTATGATTCTGTTCAGGGTCTAAAACTTCAAGCATTGCCGATGACGGATCGCCGCGGAAATCCATACTCATCTTGTCGATCTCATCTAAAAGCATAACTGGATTAACCGTTTTAGCACGTTTCATTGATTGAATTATTTTACCCGGCATCGATCCGATGTAAGTTCTTCGATGACCGCGGATTTCAGCTTCATCGCGAACGCCGCCGAGAGAAATGCGCACAAAATTTCTTCCTAGAGCGCGGGCAATGGATTTGCCAAGCGAAGTCTTACCAACTCCTGGAGGTCCGACAAAACATAAAATTTGTCCGCGCATATTTTTTACAAGATTGAGAACCGCGATATGCTCGACAATTCTTTCCTTAGGTTTATCCAAACTGTAATGATCTTCATCCAAAATTTTGCGGACGTTCTTTACATCTAAATTATCTTTTGTTCTTTTGTGCCACGGAATGTCGATCAGCCAGTCGAGATAATTTCTGATCACAGTCGATTCCGGTGAACTCGGCGGAGTCTTTTTCAACTTGTTCAACTCTTCAATAGCTTTCTCGCGGACAAGTTTAGGCATCTTGGCTTTTTCAATTTTATCTTTCAGCTTGATGAACTCCGGCGAAGCTTCCTCTTCGTCTCCTAATTCGTCCTGAAGAATTCTGATCTGCTCTTGAATTATAAATTTCCGTTGTGTCTTGGCAATGTTTTCCTGAACCTTTCCTTCAATCTCTTTTTCAATCTTCAAAATTTCAATTTCCGAATTCAGTATTCGAATAATCTCGTACAGTTGTTCTTTGATGGAAGACTTTTGAAGAATTTTCTGTTTAACCTCTATTGCCTGATTAATGTTTGCAGCCACATAAAATAGTTTTCGGTCAATCTCGTTGATGTTGTCGAATGCGTTGATTGCTTCCTGCGGAATGGTCTTGTTTATTTTTACATACTCTTTAAAGAGATTAGACATTTGCCGCATCAGCGCATCCATCTCTTTTGGGTCGGCGTCCTGCGGATTAACAATTTCAATTACTGCTTCGAAGAAATCCGTTCTATCCGTAAACGAAATAATTTTGCCCTGAATTATTCCATCCACCAAAATTTTTAGCAAACCGTTTGGCAGTTTTAATATTTGAATAATCTTAGCAATCGTTCCATCGGTATAAATATCTTCCTTCGTCGGTTCTTCAACGCTCGATCTTTTCTGTGCCGAAAGAAAAATATATTTGGAACCGTCAAGCGCAAAGTTCGCCGCTTTGATCGACTGTTCCCTTCCTACCAAAACGGGGAATATCATGTAAGGAAATATCACGTTGTCGCGCAGCGGAAGAACCGGCAAAACGTGCGGTATGTTTTCGATCAATGAATAGTCGGGTTGTTTTACAATGATTTCATTCATAGCTATTAAATAGGGTCTCCAGAAGTGATTAAATGCATTGAAAATATACCAATTATTCGAAGGGCTATCAAGAAAAGCATTCCTTTCTGCATTCATGATTTATATTGTGATTTCGAAAACAAAATTCCTTCGAATTTAATTTTCTGTTAACGAGATTTTTTTATTGCTAAATAAGACAAAATTTGTCATATTTAACCCGTTCATTTTGATAATTTAGTTTCAATAAAGATGCAGCTAACTTTAACCGGTGAATACGCAATCAGAGCGATGATTTATTTAGCCGGCAGTGCCGACGGGTCATCATTCAAAATTTCCGATGTTTCTTCCGCAAACGAAATTCCGGAAAAATTCCTTCGCAAAATAATTTCTCAGTTATCTTCAACCGGATTGATTATTTCTCAACGAGGAATTGGCGGCGGAATAAAACTCGGCAGACCTGCTGAATCAATAACCCCGCTCGAAATTATCGAAGCCGTTGAAGGCGACATGGCATTAAATAAATGTTTGATCGATAAAGATTTTTGTTCAAATCAAAGATGGTGTACTGTTCATACGCTCTGGTGCGAGGCGCAAGCGAAACTAAAAGAAATTCTTGCCAGTAAATCTATTGCGCTGCTCGCAAAAGAAAGTGAAGAGAGAAAGAAAAAAGTTTTGCGGTAACTTGTTGTAACATTCAAAAACTAAACGGAGGTAGGGATTATGGATGCAGTGTTATTAGCCCGTATTCAATTTGCTATGACTATTGGGTTTCACTTCATCTTTCCTCCATTGACAATTGGACTTTCTTGGCTCTTGGTTATTGCCGAAACGATTGGATGGAAGAAAAAAGATGAAGTTTATGTTTCGATTGGCAAATTCTTCGGAAAAATTTTGGGACTGATATTTGCCGTTGGCGTTGCAAGCGGTGTTGTTATGGAATTTCAGTTCGGAACTAATTGGGCGGAGTATTCAAAATTTGTCGGAGACATTTTCGGTGCGCCTTTAGCTGCCGAAGGTGTCTTTGCATTTTTTCTTGAATCAACTTTTTTAGGTCTCTACATTTTCGGAAGATCGAGAGTTTCTAAAGGAGTTCATTGGTTCTCAGCGCTGATGGTTGCCGTTGGCGCTACTATCTCTGCCTTCTGGATAATTGTTGCAAACTCATGGCAGCAAACGCCAGCCGGATTTGTAATTCAAAACGGGAGAGCAGAACTAACCGACTTTTGGGCGGCAGTGTTTAATCCTTCAACGATGCCGCGCTTCTTGCATACTGTTGATGCTTCGT
>JAJYMU010000259.1 GCA_021786655.1 Bacteroidota bacterium | reverse complement strand
TCCTACTGCCGCGCCGGATTCTTCGTCTTTTGTAGTAACTCTGTTCAGGAACTGCTGCCTTTTTCTAAACTGCGAAGATATTGCGCTGACAAGTTCTTCCGACGTAAATGGTTTTGTTATATAATCGTCAGCGCCGAGAATCATTCCTTTACGCAGATCTTCTCTTTGGGTTTTTGCAGTCAAAAATATAAAAACCGGAATTGCAAAGTCTTCGTGCTTTTTTAATTCCGCCAACAATTTGTAGCCGCTGTAATCCGGAAGCATTATATCGCATAAGATCAGGTCAGGTTTGAATTCAATCATCAGCTTCAATCCGTCCATCCCGTTATAAGCAGAGGAAACATCGTAGTCGTGTTCTCTAAGCAGCAGAACAACATTTTCTGCAAGATCAATGTTGTCTTCAATCAGCAGTATTTTTTTCATTTACGATTACCGTGGAATTGATACGCGAAATTGAGTTCCTTTGTTTACTTCGCTTGCACACAGAATCCGTGTTTTATGAATTTGTCCCAACCTTTTCACAATCGCTAAACCAAGTCCCGCGCCGGGAATTGTTGAAACATTTTTACCTCTAAAGAACGGTTGGAAAAGATTTTTAAGATCGGCTTTGTCGATGCCGATGCCTTCGTCGCGAATTGTGAACTCAACAAATTTCTTTTCCGTTTTAATATCCATCTGAATCTGTCCGCCTTGCGGCGAAAACTTGATTGCATTGTTAATGATATTTAAAAGAATTTGTTTCAGAATGAATTCGTTGCATTTAATTGCGTTCAATCCGCTTTCGATATTCACGTTAACATAATGAGTTGTGCTGATATTCACGGCAACTTCATCAAGAATATCATTGATGAATTTTCTGAGGTTGATCTTCTTAAGTTTTAGTTTCTCCTTTGACGATCCGAACTTATAAAGAGCAGTGATACGATCAACTGTATCTGTTAGATAGTTAATTGATCTTTTGATTTTGGAAATGATCTCAATCTGGCGTGCTGTATTTTCTTTTTCGATATACAGCTCAAGCAAATCCACTGAGCTTTGTAATGTCGATAGCGGAGTTCGGAATTGATGAGAAGTTGACGTTATAAATTCAGACTGAAGTTTTTTTAACCTCGCGTTAAAAAAGTTTTTCTGTTTTGAAAAACTGCCGGTGCGGTGTTTCGAACTTCCCGCACCGGTTTTCAAATTTTTCTTTCTTCGATTCATCGCTCCTCACTTCGTTTATTGCTATCTATCATACCAAATACGGTCTAAACTTTCAACGAATCGAAATTCGCTTTACTCATGTGCCCCGCCATGAAACATGAGTTCGCCTGCAGTTACCTTCATCTTCAAATGATTCTGTTTCGGTGGAAACGGACAGGTAGCATACTTTGTGAAAACACAGGGTGGATTGAATGCTTTGTTGAAATCGATTATTGTTTTTCCCGTTGAATCGACTTTAGCGGCATAGACAAATCTTCCGGCGCCATACGTCTCCTCGCCGCTGGTTTCATCTGCAAATATTATGAAGTAATGATCATCTTCCAGTAACGCTTGCAAACTATACTCTTTTCCGTCTTTCGTAAAAACCAAATCGCCGGGAGAAATATCTTCTTCAACTTTTCCCAAGATGTTTGCAATGGAAACTTTTTTAGGAGGATTGAACGGCATAAGTTTGGCTTCCAATCTCCAATCGGAATTTACCGGGTATGTGTCTATACCCTTGAACGACTTAACGAGAGGCGCATCCACATCGCGCAGCCGGACGTAGTAATCTCCACTCCGATAAATTATGAACCATCGAAGCGATCCGTACGAAAGAACGGTGGGAGTTCCCTGCATATCATTTTTTAAGTCCATCGAAGTAACGGTTTTGCCGTCGCATGTAACGTCGGCGCCGTTTTCAATTTTGATGGTTACTACTGAATCTTTTAATGTGAAAGTACCCAAGTAGTCCGGCGCTTTTCTCTCCGGGAAAACAATATTGTTATTTTTGCCGCTGCCGAATTTATTCTCGCCTTGTTTCAGAGCAAACAATCCGACAAGGTTCAGCCAGCCGTCTTCTTTTTTCAAATTTTCTATTCGCTTGTTATGCCAATCTTTAATTTGCGAAATGTATTTGGAATCCCCTTTTTCTTCCGGTGTTTTGCTACATGATACAATCATGAAGGAAAACGCGATGGAACAAATAAGTAAAACGACTTTTTTCATATTGATAACCCTATGCTTTCTTAAATGTGAAGTTAGTGATTATTTGCTGTTCTTGAAATTGCACCCCGCACAATTGCAGATAGAATTCGTTTACGTCACCTTGGAATTGTGGTTTTGTAAATTACGTTTCCTTTGTAATCAATCATCTGAAGAAGCAAGTTGTTGCCCGAAACAGAAACAGCGCAAAAACCTTGCGTGGATGCCGCAAACTTTGTTGTCGGTAAATATCCGGTTTCTCTAAGTGCGCTTCCAGCTCCGCTAATAACATAGCTGGTTTTACCTTCAGGTTTTATGTATTGCAGGTCATGTTCGTGACCGCAAAAATAAACGTTAACATTATGCTTCTTCAAAATCGGTTCCAACACTTCCTTGGTTTCCGAAAGCTTTCCTTTTCTCATTCCGCCGGTATAAACATGATGATGACCAAAAACAAATTTCCAATCAGCATCCGAAACTGTTAATACGCTATCAAGCCAATTAATTTCTTTTTGCGGATCTTGTTTCGGAAGATCGCCGTAACCGGGATCTTTGTAATAATTTTTTTCAAATTGATCGGAATCAATAAAAACAAAAAGCGCTTTTTCTTTTCCATCCGTAATTTTACGTTCGAAAGAATAATACCTAGCAGGCATATTCCATCTTTTGTTTTTCTGCGAGTAATCGATCTGCGCTTGTGCGTTGCTGCGATAATCATGATTCCCAAGAGTCGCATACCAATCAATCAAAAGATGTTCGCCGTTATAAACATTTTCAAAAGAGCTAATCCAAAGAGGATCGTCAACATCCTTCACACCGTTATCATAAATATTATCTCCGGTTGTGGCGACAAATGCCGGTTTCATTTTCGCGGCAACACTATCCATTTGATCGGCTACTTCTTTTTGATTAAACAATCCGTTCCTGCCCCAGTCTCCAATTACAAAAAAGCTGAATGAATTTTTTCTAACTTCGAGCGAATCATTGTCTGTCTCAAATACGTTGTAACCTTTACCGAAACAGATCGACGTAACAAATAGGATTAGCACGCTAATCTTAACAGCAAAAGTCTTGTTGAATAACTTCATGATGTACTCCCTGGTAACATCGTTTGATGTGCAAAAATAGTTAAGCAATCATTCGAAAGAAACACCGGGTTATATTAATTTCCTTTCTATTACACTGCATACGACAGCAATGATCAGCTCATCGTAACCGGCACGCTCATCATCTCTCAAATTGACTCCACTAAAATTCAAGGAAGCTGGCAATTAGTCGCCGTTAACAATGCACAAAAGACGGGACCGCAAAACGGATCAGGCAGTTTATCGGGAGTGCTCAAAAAAGGTACCGTCAGCATTAATTTAAATCCAAATTTCGTCGATAATAATGTGGCGCTACAAGGCACTATGAGCTCAGACGGATTCAACGGCAAATGGGAATGGATCGGTTTTGCAGGCGTTCTTAACAGCGGCAGTTTCAACGCTGTTAGAAAAGGAATTTGACGGCGTCGATCCGTACAATTCTGTTTGAATATAAAAATTATTTTAATACCTTGTAATTAATCGAATTGAATTTGTGATTAATTCGTTGCAAGTTTTAAGGAGAGACGGGGGTGCGCCCGGTGAACCAATTATTGGTACTGACAGTATGGCTAAGAAACCCAGCTATTTAAATACTAAGCGAAGCAGCAAAACTCCGCCGAAGAAAGCTACAAAGAAAAAGGGACTTACCACAAAACCTGAAAAAGATTTTGTGGATGAAGGCAGTGTTCTTTTCAATGCCGTTTTCAAAAATGCCGACATAGGAATAGTTATAGGCGATACATCCGGTAAATTTCTCAACGTAAACCAAACATTTCTTAATATGCTCGGTTATTCCAGAAAGAAATTTCTCGAATTAAGCATTAAAGAAATTACACACCCGCAAGACTATCCAACCGACTTTAAACTGTTTGAAGAACTTGTTTCCGGAAAAAGAAATCAGTACCACATTGAAAAAAGATACATTGCAAAAGATGGGACCACGGTTTGGGGTAAATTAACCATGTTCTTTGTCGAGGATGGCGATGGAGAAAGAAAACGGCTCATCGGACTGATAGAAAATATTACAGAGCAAAAAGAAATTGCAAGCAGGTTAACCGAAGAACAGCATCAGTTCATAACTCTGCTGAAGAACAGTCCGGATAGTATCTACTTCAAAGATTTAAAAGGGCAATTCTTAAGAGTAAGCAATGCTACTGCTAAAAAATTAGGCTGTCCGCGTGTTGAAGACTTAATCGGCAAGACCGATTATGATATCTTTGGTCCGGAACATGCAGGCCAAGCATTTAAAGATGAACAGCAAGTAATCAAAACCGGAAAACCAATTATTGGCAAAGAAGAGAGGGAAGACTATCCGGACGGAAGAATTACATGGGCTTCAACTTCCAAAATGCCTCTCTATAACAGCGAAGGAAATATAATCGGAGTGTTTGGAATTACTCGCGACATTACCGTAAGAAAACTAATTGAAGAAAAGATAAAAGAGAGTGAACAGACCTACCGAGCTTTGTTCGAAAGTTCCAACGACGGAATCTTCTTTACTTCCGAGGGAATAATTATAGATTGCAATCAAGCAGTACTTGATATTTTCAGATGCGGACGTGAATTTATTGTCGGTCGCCCGCCTTCCGATTTTTCTCCCATGGTTCAACCTGACGGACGTGATTCATTCGAATCCGCAAACGAGAAAATAAATGCCGCATTCAATGGTACCCCTCAGCATTTTTACTGGCAGCACGTAAGACCCGACGGTTCGTTAATCGACTGTGAAATTTCTTTGAAGGCTATTATAGCCAGAGGAAAGAAAATAATTTATGCTGCCATGCGCGATATAACCGAGAAAAAATTAATAGAAGAAAAAATAAAAAGAAATGAAGAGTTATACCGCGCATTGTTTGAGAATTCTGCCGACGGCATGTTTTTAATGACAGATGTTTTCTTAGACTGCAATCAGGCGGTCTGCAATCTTTTCCACTGTGAAAGAGAGGATGTTATCGGTCACTCTCCGGTCGATTTCTCCCCGGAGGTTCAGCCCGACGGAAAAAATTCCCTTGCTTCTGCAACGGAAAAAATCGACAAAGCCTTAAACGGAATTCCCCAGAGATTTTATTGGATGCACAAAACAAAAGATAATATCCTTATTGATGCTGAAGTCTCTTTGAACGCAATAACAATATCGGGACAAAATTTAATTCAAGCCGTTGTAAGAGACATTACCGAAAGAATGCAATCGGAAAAAGTCCGCGAGGCTCTTTACGATATTTCCGAAGCAGCTTACACCGCAACCGATATGTACATGCTTTATGAAAAAATCCATAAGGTTGTTTCTTCCCTTATGCCGGCTAAAAATTTCTATATCTCTCTATACGACGAAAAAACGGAGATGATTTCGTTTCCGTATTTTGTTGATGAATTTGATCCTCCCCAGCCGCCGAAAAAACTTGGCAAAGGTCTCACTGAATATGCGCTGCGCAAAGGTTCTCCAATTTTAGTGGATGCTGAAACAGATAAAAAATTGCGCGCTTCAGGCGAGGTTGAACTTGTCGGTGCACCATCCGCAATTTGGCTTGGCGTTCCGCTTAATGTTGGCGGAAAAACAATCGGTATAATTGTAGTTCAAGATTATGAGAACGAAGAAGCTTACGGCTTAGATGAAATGCAACTGCTAACATTCGTTACCGAACAGGTTGCACAAGTAATTGAAAGAAAGCGAACTTCAGATGCCCTTAGAAAATATGCAGATGAACTCAGACAACTTAACCAGACAAAGGACAAGTTTTTCTCTATCATTGCACATGATTTGAAAAATCCATTTATCACAATCATGGGTTTTTCGGATCTTCTTCTTTCGGATTATGAAGAACTGAGTGATCAAGAAAGATTGTACTATATTCAGGAGATGAAAAAATCCGCCGACCTCTCACACAATCTTCTTCAGAACTTGCTGCAATGGTCGCGTTCGCAAACGGGCAGAATAGAATTCAGCCCGCAGCCGATTGACATTAAAAAAGTAATTGATGAAAACATAGAACTTCTCAGAGTCGCCGCCGAAAGAAAACAGATCAGCATGATAAGCAACACGCAAGAGGACTTAATTGTTTTTGCCGACGAAGACATGTTGAACACTATTCTAAGAAATCTACTTACCAACGCATTAAAATTCACTAATAAGCACGGGGTGATAACCGCGGAGACAAAACGGATCGATTCGTTTGTAGGAATTGAAGTAAAAGACAACGGCGTTGGAATGCCGGAAAACGTTAGAGAAAGTTTGTTCAGACTCGACGTAAGCCATTCCTCACTGGGAACCGATAACGAAGCAGGCACTGGTTTAGGGTTAATTCTTTGCAAAGAATTTGTCGAGAAGAACGGCGGATCGATCTCGGTTGAAAGCGAAGTTGACAAGGGAACAACTTTTAAATTTACTTTACCTACCTATCAATAAAATCTTCCAAATGCTTTCGTAATATTTTTCAGAATTTAAAAACAGCTTATAAGCAAGCAGAATTTTATTCCGTTAAATTATTCTGCACCTACAGAAAAAGAAATTTCCGAAGTGTTAAAGTTCAAACTGAAGTTTTAGATATCCGTAGCTTGAGTTGTTCGAAACATCACGCGTGGCATTTTTCTGAATGATCTGCCTGTAAATCAAATCCAGAAACACTTGCCGGATCGGTTCGTATCTCATTCCAAAAGTAAAAATGTTGGTGTTAATTCTCTCGCCATCCAGAAACTCGATGTTAACGGGATCTATATTATCTCGATGAGCAATAAAAACGTCG
>JAJYMU010000109.1 GCA_021786655.1 Bacteroidota bacterium | reverse complement strand
AGAATGCAAGGTAGGCGTAAATGTTCGAGTAGATTCCAAAATCGGTTGTATCAATTACATTTGTATAAAAAGGAACAAGAAGAAATCCGAGAAACCTTCCGACGATTGTGCTGATTCCGTAAATCGCAGTGTCTTTGGTGAGTTCTTTAATTTTATCGAGCATTTTATCCAAACTTAATCATTTTAGATTGTCACATAAGTAATTATTTTTTTAATATAGACGCTGATGACACAGATCGTAACTCTCGCCTCGATTCGACAAGTCAAAACGAGTCGAAGCGGGGATTTTCGCGGATTACCTATTTGAAAAATTACTTTTGAGACAGTCTCGCATCAATTCAAAATTTATTTTTTTTGTGAATCGCCGGTTTTTGAAAAATACGGAGCCAATGCATCAACATAAACTTTTGGCGGTCGAACGGCTTTCTTTGTATCGCTCTTTATAAAAATGTGAGTAGTAAATCCTTCGGCAACAATTTCATTCGTATCTTTTTTCTTAACAACATATTCGATGTGAACTTTGGGCGAATATAATTCCTTAACCGATGCATGAATTTCCAGAATGTCGTCGTAAGATGCCGACTGCAAATATTTTATTCCGGTTTCAATCAACGGAAGCTGATAACCGTTTTTCTCAACCTCAGCATAAGAAACTCCGGTTGAACGCAGCAATTCGGTTCTGCCGACTTCAAAGTATTCCAAATATTTTCCATTATAAACAAACTGCATCATATCCGTATCAGCATAACGGACGCGGATTTCAGTAACATGTGTAAGCATAATTAAACTCAAAATCCTAAACTCAAAATTCAAAACAACTTTTTGATTTTGTGCTTTAGATTACTTTTTTATTCTTCATAAACGCCCATCTTGCCGAATTTTTCCAGACGGTTCTGAACTAATTTTTCCGGTTTAATTTTCATTAAAGCGTCAAGTTCTTCTTTTAAAACTGTTTTCAAAGTTGCTGCCATTAAATGATGATCTTTGTGAGCGCCGCCGAGCGGTTCAGGAATAATTCTATCAATGATTCCTTGTTCCAACAAATCTTCTGCAGTTAGTTTCAAAGCTTCGGCAGCTTGTTCTTTGTAGCTCCAACTTCTCCAAAGAATACTTGAACAAGATTCCGGACTTATTACCGAGTACCATGTGTTCTGCAACATTAGGATTCGATCTCCGATGCCGAGACCGAGCGCGCCGCCGCTGGCACCTTCACCAATTATTGTAACGATGATCGGCACACGCAAGCGACTCATCTCCAAAAGATTCCTCGCGATTGCTTCCGCCTGTCCACGTTCTTCGGCTTCAATACCGGGATAAGCGCCGGGAGTATCCAGCATTGTTATAACCGGTACTTTAAATTTCTCGGCGAGTTTCATCAACCTTAATGCTTTCCGGTAACCTTCCGGATTCGGCATTCCAAAATTTCTGAAAAGATTTGATTTTGTATCGCGACCTTTTTGATGACCGATTATCAACACTTTCTGGTTATCCAATTTTGCGAATCCGGCAACAACAGCGTGATCGTCTTTGAACAGGCGGTCGCCGTGAAGCTCGATAAAATTTTCGGTGATCATGTAAATGTAATCGAGAGTGTATGGACGTTCGGGATGGCGCGCGAGCTGAACCCGCTGCCAACGTGTGAGATTATCGTAAACGCTCTGTTTCAATTGTATAACTTTCTCTTCGAGGTTGCTAACTTCGTCGGCAATGTCAAGGTGACCTTCATATTTCCGCATCTCCTCGATTTTCTTTTCAAGTTCTATAATAGGTTTTTCAAAGTCCAGTACATTTTTTGCCATTTCTACTCCGTACTAAAAAACATTTTTGAAAATGTCCGGCCAAGAATTTCTACATCCAGCCAAATATTTTGATTCTTTGCGTAAAAAATATCAAGCTTCTTAATTTCTTCTGTGTCGGTCTCAAGAAAATCTTCGACAAACCATAAACCGGTTAAACCGGCTTTTCCGACAAATAAATCTCCGCGGTAAGATGAATCGCGCGGACCGACAAAACTTTTTCTGCTAATGAAGACTTTTGGTACGCCAAGAATGAACTGAACAAAATTGCTATTTTCTGATGTGATCTTCTGAAATAAATATATGAAAGGATAAACCAAAAACAAAATTACCGTTGATAGAGTAAGATCGAAAATACGTTTCGTTGCGCGTCGTGAGAAAGATGATATGTTATAATTGACTTTCAACAGCGCAATATCATCAAGCATTGTTACTGAAGATTTCCCGACGAGATAATCAAGCTCTCTACCGGCAACCAAAAATTCAACATTCTCCCCCTGGCATTCGGAAACAACCGAGAACATCTGATTGAACGACAAATCTTCCGACGAGAAAATTACTTTGTCAATTCTTTCGTCTGAAATTATTTTTTTGATGTTATCGACCGCGCCCAAAATTTTGAAACTTCCTACCGTGCCGCCGACATTTTTCCGCGAGAGACTTATCAATCCAACAACTTGATAAAGACGAGTGAACGTAGATCGCAACTTTGATGCGAGTTCTTCCGTTTTTCTTTCGCTCCCGACCAGCAGTGTCCTGGATTTTCTTGAGTCGGCTTCCAATCCTACCTTGAAAATAATTTTAACCGCAACTCTCCAAAACGAAAAGAAAACAAACGCGAGTCCGTAAGTGATAAGCACCACCGCACGGCTGAATGCAAACTGTTTGAAGAAATATGTCAGCGCTGAAAGAAAAACCAATCCGTAAATAAGTCCTAATGCTGCGCGCAAATTTGAAATAGTTTTTTTCCGGTAAGCGCCCGCCGTCATGCCGATAAACAATTGAATCAACGCCGGTATAAAATAAACCCACGGCTTGAACACGCCGGGGAATCCTTTCCAATGCTGGTTTGCATAGATGTGCTCGCCAAGAAGTGCGGCAATTGAAAAGATTAGGAAGTCGGCAATCATTGAAACGATTGCAAGTTTATAAACATTTGCAAAGGCAATCAGTTTGCGAAAAAGGATTGCGGATTGTAGAATGGATTCAACAACGAATGAAGCCGAAAAATGTTTGCGCACGAACAAATGCATAGCATCGTAAAAAACTTTTGTTTCGTCCATGCTGCTTCTTTTTGTGCTCTCCCCTTTGTAATGGATTATTTCCGTTAAGTGAACATAAAAAACTTTGTACCCGGCTTGCTGGGTGCGGTAGCACAAATCCAAATCCTCACCGTACATAAAAAATTCTTGATCGAATCCGCCGATTTTATCATAGACTTCTTTCCTCAGCATCATGAAAGCGCCGCTAACGGCATCGACTTCATAGGTTTTGTTTTCATCGAGATATGTTAGGTTATAACGCGCAAACAATCTGCTCTTCGGAAACAATGTGCTAAGTCCCATCACTTTTGTGAATGATGTCCACGGACCGGGGAATCCTCTTCTGCAAGCAAGCTGAAGAGATCCGTCCGCATTCAAAACTTTGCAGCCCGCAATTCCAGCTTCAGGGTTTTGTTCGAAGAATAAAATCATCTTTGTAAATGTATCTTCGCGAACGATTGTATCCGGGTTAATCAGTAGAAAATATTTCCCCGTGGCGTGCAGCATTGCAATGTTGTTCGCGGCACCGAAGCCGACATTTTTTTCATTAACAATTAATTTCACGGAAGGAAATTTTTCTTTGATCGATTCGACGCTGCCGTCATCAGAAGCATTATCGACAACAATAATCTCTGCAGAGATTGTTTTAGTTGCCTTCTGAACCGAATCCAGCATGTTCAAAAGAAACTCTTTCACATTATAATTTACGATTATGATTGAGAGGTCAGTCATCTCATATTGAATTTAGTGAACCGAACATACTTTTCAATCTTAACTTCCAAACCATAACAACTGCTTCGCGAACAATTTTCTTCGACATTTTTGATGTGCCTTCGACACGATCCACAAATGTTATCGGAATTTCAATTATTCGAAACCCCTTTTTCCAAGCAATGAAATTCATTTCGATCTGAAACGAATAACCGTTGGAATGTATCGCGTTCAGATTAATCGATTCCAAAACTTTTCTATTAAAACATTTGAATCCGCCGGTGCCGTCTTTGATGGGCATGCCGGTAACAATCCGCGTGTAAAGATTTGCAGAGTAACTCAGAATTAATCTTCTTAACGGCCAATTGACTACACGGACACCGTGAAAGTATCTGCTGCCAATTGCCAAGTCGTAGTTTTTAAGTGCCGAAAGCAAATTACCTATTTCTTTTGGGTCGTGCGAATAATCCGCATCCATTTGAACCGCCGCTTCGTAACCGTTCGCAAGCATGAATTTAAAACCTTCGACATAAGCTGTTCCAAGTCCCATCTTTCCAGCACGCTTCAATAATTTAACGTGGGGATTGGAATCGCAAACGCTTTGAACATACGCGCCTGTACCGTCCGGTGAATTATCGTCAACGATCAAAATGTCTAAGTCTGCATAAGATTCAAGAAGATCATGCAGCAATTTTTCTATGTTGGCTTTTTCGTTGTATGTTGGAATTATTACAATTGCTTTCATAGCAAATTTAGATTTTAGTCGTAGTGCCCTTTGCCAAATATAACAACAAAAACGGTTCTAAAAAGAATTTTGAGATCCATTCTCAAACTCATGTTTTCGATGTAGAACAAATCATATTTCAATTTAACTTTCACATCTTCAACGCTCTCATCGTATTTGTGTTTTACCTGCGCCCAACCGGTTACCCCCGGACGAACTTTTAATCTTCTTTTATAAAGAGGAATATCATGCGAAAGTTTTTCGACAAAGAATGGTCGTTCCGGGCGAGGGCCGACAAAACTCATATCGCCTTTTAGAATATTTATCACTTGCGGAACTTCATCAAGCCGGACTTTTCTAATAAATCTACCAACCATAGTGATACGCGGATCATCTTTTGTTGACCATACCGGACCGGTATGTTTTTCTGCGTGGTGAACCATTGATCTAAATTTGTAAATCTTGAAAACTTTTCCGTTCTGTCCCATTCTTTCCTGTTTATAGAATACGGGCCCTTTCGTTTCAAGACGGATTGCAAGCGCCGCTAACAAAGTTGCCGGCGATGTTATTACCATTAACATGAAAGACAGTACAATATCCATCAATCGTTTAAGCTTCTTCTCCCATTCGGGCATCAGTTCCGGCATTACATCTATGAGAGGAAAACTATAAAGTTGAGAGATTTTCGCTTGACCGCTGATGATATCGTAAAGGTCCGGCGCCATTTTGATCTCGATATTTTTTCCTTCACAACGGGAAACGATTTCGAGAATTATTTCTTCCTCATGCCTGCCGAGAGAAATAATCACATTCTTGATTTGAAATTTGTCGAGTGTACTTTCAAGATTATAAATTGTATCAACAACGCTCACATTCTTAAATGATTTGTTCAGCTCGGATTCATTTATACCCGAATACGCGACAACATCGAGACCTAACTCTCTATGTCTCAGTATCGAAGTATGAATCTCGTTCGATTTTGGACTGAAGCCGACTATAAGCGCATTCCTTCTTCCGATTCCTTGAATGAGCAGTCTCCGCTGAATTCCACGTATCGTGAGCCGTCCTACTCCAACGACGAAAAAGAACATTCCCCAATAAATGAAAATGTAAACACGCACGGATGTTGAAACGCCGCGGGTGTAGTCGTCATAAAGAATTAGGAAAAATAGAATTAGTACGCCGACGAATGAGGCTTTGAAGAGAGTTGAGAGTTCATCCAATCGAGAAAGCGCAAACCAAGTTCTGTACATTCCTACAAAAGTGAAGATCAAAAGCCAGTAAAAGTAAACGGCAATCATCGGCAGCAAGAAATCCGGCTGAATGATTAGCTCGAACCAACCTGATTGAACGCGCACATAGAAAAACGCAAGCCACGCAAAATTCACCGTGATGAAATCAGTGATTAGAATTAAAAATTTTTCGGTTTTCTTGTTCATAAATTTTATGTGCTAAAAGAAATTACAACTTCTCAATTACTTTGTCCGAGACATAATCGCCTATAGACAATGATGCCGTTGCAGCCGGAGACGGTGCATTGCAAACGTGAACCACCCGTTTGTCTTCAACGATGTAAAAGTCATCAAGCAAACCGCCTTTTTTATCGCACGCTTGTGCGCGAACGCCGGCGCCGCCGTCAACCAAATCTTTTCCTTCAATTTCCGGTACCATTTTCTGCAATGCTTTCACAAAAGAATTTTTCACCAGTGATCGGTAATACTCGCCCATCCCCATGCGCCAATTTTTCTTTATCACTTTATGAAAACCAGGCCAAATCATGGTTTCAAGTGCGTCTCGCAAATTAAAACTTGTCTTCGTATAACCTTCTCTTTTAAAAGATAGAACTGCGTTCGGACCGCATTCAACTTCGCCGTCAATCATTTTGGTGAAATGAACTCCTAAGAAAGGAAAGTTCGGATCCGGTACAGGATAAATTAATGTTTTCACAAGATGTTTGGCTTGATTTTTCAGTTTGAAATATTCTCCGCGAAACGGAATTATTCTAAGCTGAAGATGCGGGTGAGTCATCTTTGCAACTCTGTCTGAAAATAAACCGGTACATGTAGCAACCAATTTTGAAACAAACGTTCCCTTTGAAGTTATCACCTCGCATTGATCTGTGTCAACGCGGAGGTCTTTTAGTTCGCAGCCGAATTCAATTGCGCCGCCGAGATTTTTTATCAGTTCCAAATATTTTTCAGAAACTTCCGTGTAATCGATAATTCCGGTTTGCGGCACAAATATTCCAGCAGCTCCGGCAATATGAGGTTCGTAATCTTTCAGCTCTTCTTTTCGAAGCCGTTTTAAACCGTTCAGTCCGTTTTCGATTCCGCGCTTCATAATATTTTCCATCGCGGAAATTTCTGACTCGGATGAAGCAACAATTACTTTTCCGCAAATGTCGTAACGGATTTCATTCTCGTTGCAGAAGTCAATCATCATCTTGTAACCGCGAACACAGTTTTGAGCTTTCAAACTTCCCGGTTTATAATAGATGCC
>JAJYMU010000371.1 GCA_021786655.1 Bacteroidota bacterium | reverse complement strand
TACCGTGTTCGAATGAATGATCACGTTATTTCCGAGCACGCAATTTTCTCTAACGGAAACATTTGGATAGATCAAACAGTTGCTGCCGATCTTTACTTTTTCCATGATAACGGTGTTGTGATAAATAGTGGAATTGTTGCCGATGATGCATCCGGCTTCTACAACAACATTTTTTCCGATAGCAACATTATTGCCAATCAACGCGCTCGGATCGACATAGGCGCTCGAATCAATTCCTTGCAAAGAAAGTTTCGGCTTAAAAAAAGCGATAACGATTTTTTGCAACGCCACATTCGGATTTTTCACTTCGATGTAGCTTATGTCGTCGCGCGTTTTTTTGAATTCTGGTCCGATCAATACGGCCGAAGCTTTTGTTGTGCTGAGGAATTTTTCGTAGGCGGGCAAATAAAGAAAAGTTAAATCACCTTTTACCGCTTCCTCGATTTTAGCAAGACCAGTTAATTCAGTTTCCGGGTTGCCAATAACAACACCGCCGACAAAGTCGGCAGCATCTTTCAATCTTATTTTCATAATCTCTCATTTAAGTTTTTTTAAAACAAGATTCGTTACGTCGTACTGCTCTTTGGCGTAAAGAAAAAGAATGTTGCCACTTCTATCGAAAATAAAGTCATAATCTCCGTCTTTTGCAACTTCTTGAATTGCAGTGAAGATTCGGTTTTGAAGCGGCTTCATTAAATCTTCTTGTTTTTGAAATAATTCTCCTTTTACGCCGAACTTATCCTGCCGGTATTTCGAGATTTGGTTTTCCATCTGAACCAATTCTTTTTCGGTATCAACTCGTTTCTGTTCACTTAGAATAAGTTTGCGTTTGTCGTAATCGTCGTATTTCGTTTTCCAATCCCGCTCCATTTTCGAAAGCTCTTCCTGCCATTCTTTTATAATGGCGTCGAGTTTCTTTTGCGTATCCTGATAATCGGGAAGTTGTTTCATGATAGCATCGCTATCAACGTAACCGATTTTCGGCTGCGCCTTCATTATAGGCGCAAGAATCATTAGAAGGATTGGTAGTACTAAACCGATTTTTTTCATAATCTATTTTCCGGTAATGATTATTTACCTCTTTTCAGACGATCTAAAACTTTGTATGTAATATCGAACTGAGGATCTGCGTGAAGAAGAACAACTTCTCCGGCTTTATCGAAAACGAACTGCATGGCTTCTTCTTTTGAAACTTCATCGATTGCCTTGAAGATTTTTTCCTTCACCGGTTTCATTAACTGATCTTGTTTAACGAAATATTCGCCGTTCGGCTGAGAAAATTTTTGATCTTTGTACTGTTGAAGTCTTTGTTCTTTTTCAACAATGCTCTGCTGCAATTTTTGAAGCTGATCCGGCTTCATAGTTTGTGACTGTTTCTGATAGTCGGCATATGATTTCTGAAGATTGGTTGTAACACTGTCAACTTCTTTTTTCCACTTTGCAACAAGTCCGTCTAGATCGCTTTTTGCTTTTATAGCTTCCGGATATTGAGCAAGAATAACTTCGGAATCAACGTAACCTATTTTTAATGGAGCTTGTGCTGTCTGAGCAAATAAAGCTGTTGTTGAAAAAATAATCAATGCAAATAATGTGACTCTTTTCACGTTTACCTCTGTTTAATGATTGTTAAAAACCTTTTCCAAATTGGAAGTGGAACATCCATTGCGGATTCTGACCGTCAACACTCTTCCGGTCGAATCCGTATCCGTAATCGAAACCTATTAAACCGATCGGGTTTAATAAAATTCTGGCGCCGACACCAACAGAACGTTTCAGATCGAACAAGTTTGTATGAGCAATGTCATAATAAACGTTTCCAGCTTCTGCGAAAGCTATCAACCAAATTGGCATCGGTTCCATTGCCAATGCAACTCTAAATTCGGTTGTGAATTTTGCCATCACGCTGCTTCCGATAACGTTTCCGGTTGCTACATCACGTAATCCTAAACTTCTATCTTCGTAGCCGCGCAAAGGAGTTGTGGCAATTATTAAACCCGTACCGCCCATGTAAAAGAACTCAAACGGGTTAATTTTTAACCGCGTTCCTTCTTTCAATTCTCCAATATAACCCAGTTCCGATGAAGTGTAAAGTACAAATCTATTTGAATTAAATAAAGATTTATACCATTCTGTTTTGAAATCTATCTTATAATAATCTAAGTTGCCGGGTAAGAATGGACCGCCGGATAATTCACCGCTCAATAGAAATTTTGAACCGCGGGCAGGGAAGATAGGATTATCGATATCGGTTCTGGTGATTGTTGCACCTAGTGTGTATTGTCGAGTAAGACCGGTCGGATAAAATCCCGCGCCGTCGATTACATTATTATATTGAAAACGAAACATACCCTGTACGTAGAAAAAATCATCCGGCCATGTTAATCTTCTCCCAACTCTGAAGGTAATACCGGATTGCTGTAAATCGTAAACGTAACGCTGCCGTGTATCGAACAAATCGAATCCGACCGAAGTTGGAGTATCATTGTACCACGGTTCTGTAAATCCGAGTGAGAATGTTCTATAAAAGTTTCCGACTCCAAACTGCCAGTTGAAATTCAGAATTTGTCCTCCACCCATTTGAAACGGGTGAGCGATAGAAAAGTTTGTTAACGTAAAACCAATTGCGCCGCTGAATCCAAACGCACCGCTGTAACCAACCGACGCGTTGAGATAGTCGCTGGATTTTTCTTCGACTTTGTAAGCGATATTTACTGTGCTATCGTTCGCCGGTCTGTAGTCTATACCGGATTTGTATAAGTTCTCAACGTTGAAGTATTGAAGGTTAGCGAGCTGCTGAATACTTCTTAAAATAAAACTTCTGCTGAAGTAGCTGCCCGGAATCGTATAAAGCTCGCGGCGGATAACTTTGTCCATCGTCTTTTCGTTTCCGGTGATATCAACCTTGCCGACTTTGAAACGGTTTCCTTCGGTTACCTTGATCATGATGTCCATCGAATCCGGTTCAACTTTTTGTTCCTTTGCATCAAGCTGAAATGCTAGGTAGCCGTTATCCTGGTATAACGATGAAACGTCGGATTGCTTTTCGTTGTAATGCAAATTCTGATTAAACTTTTCGTAATCGTAAACATCGCCTTTTTTGAAATCGAGCCGCTGGTTCAATGCTTCAGATGGATAAACCGTATTGCCTTCCCATACAATATTTCTCAATTTATATTGATTGCCTTCGTAAACATTCACAACAACATCAACATGTTTCTTATCTGGTGTGAAAACGAGACTGTCGCTGAGAATTCCGAAATCTCTATAACCGTTTTTTCTGTAGAACTTTGTTAAAAGCTCTTTATCTTTTTCGAACTTATCACGTTTGAATTTCGGAGACGACCAGAACTTCCACCATTTTGATTCCTTGGTGTCGTCAAACTCGCCTTTGAGTTTATCGTCATCAAAAGCTTTGTTGCCGTGAAAAATAATATTTCTGATCGTTACTTCTTCACCTTCAGTGATATCGAAGATAACAAGCGTTCTTTCTTTTAGTCTTGGAATTGAATTGATGGATACAGATTGATCCAGCTCGTATGTAGTTGTGTATTCTTTGGACAAATCTTTTTCGTTGCGCCAGATTACTTTTATTTCGTTCTTGTTCGTATCTGCTTGAAAGAAATTATAGTAACCGTAATTTATCTCGGCGTTAAGGTAACCTTCGTCGTTGTATTGAGATTTGATTTTATCCGCGATGTGCACAAGGTCTTGCGGTTTCAGAGTTTGACCGCGGACGATGTTTACCTTTTTCATCAAGTCGTCTTCTTTGATCTCATTGTTCCCGCGGAAGATAATTTTTTCCAAGCGGGGATATTCAGTCACTTTGATTTGAAGAAAAATTCCGTCCTGAATTTTCTTATCGATGATCAATTCGATGTCTTGAAAAATTCCGAGGTTCCAAAGATGTTTTATTGCAGTATTGGTCTGATCGCCGGGTATGGAAACTTCATCGCCCACTTTCAATCCCGAGTTTGCAATGATAGTCGATGCATCGGCAGTTTTATTTCCTACGACTGACAAACCTAAAATCTTGTAGTTCACCTTCTGAGCTTGTGCAAGAACACCGGTGAATGAAATAAAAAATATGATGAGACTAAACTTTAGCCAATTTCTTAGAGTGTGTTTTAGCATTCCGAGTATTTTTGTAGTTGCTGGATAATTGTTCACTAACTTGTCCGAATCTTCTTTCTCTTTTCTGGTAGTCTTCAATAGCTTCCAATAAATTTTTGCATTTGAAATCTGGCCACAATACATCTGAAACAAAAATTTCCGAATAGGCAATTTGCCATAATAAAAAGTTGCTTACTCTGAACTCGCCGCTGCTTCTTATCAGTAAATCCGGATCGGGCATATTTGCAGTAGTTAAATTTTTGGAGATGACTTCTTCACAGATCTCGTCCGGATTCAATTTGCCCGTGATAACTTGTTTTGTTATATCTTTAACTGCTTCAACAAGTTCCCATCTTCCGCTGTAACTTAAAGCAAGATTCAATGTCATCTTATCATTGTGCGCGGTCTTTTTTAACGCTGCGTACAATTCATCCTGCACAATGTTTGGAAGTGAACCCGTGTCGCCGATGGTTGTTAATCTAACATTATTCGAATTCAGTTCGTCGGTTTCGTTCTGCAAACTCTTCACGATCAGCCGCATTAAAGTAGAGACTTCATCTTGCGGACGCTTCCAATTCTCGGTAGAAAAAGTGTAGAGAGTTAAAATTTTTACACCAAGATTTACGCAAACTTCAACGATTTCACGAACCGTTTCCACGCCCTTGCGGTGGCCGGCTACTCTGGGCAGACTGCGCTTCTTTGCCCATCTCCCGTTGCCATCCATAATTATTGCGATGTGGTGAGGGATGTTTCCTTTGGCTTTGACTTTTTCAATTCGTTTTTTGTCAGCCGTGCTAATCTTATGTGCCAATCTTGTTTTCCACCCTCAAAAATGAGCTCGAAAAAATAGTTTTCAAGTGGTTAAATGTCAAGGTAAACAAATGTACGGATAATATCTGTAATTATTATCTCGAATCGGATTCCGGCAAGGTTACTATCTTGATGTGGTTTTGGATTTCTTCCGGCAAAGAAGAAATGAGAAGGGACGCTTTAACTACTGCATTATAGGGCACGCCGAGAAAAAGCGTAAAGCGGTTCTTCGGAAATTTGGAATTGTAGTGAACAAGAAAATCTAGCTTCGATAAAAAATTCGGGTCGTTCAGCTCTTCTTCCGAAACGGTTAAACCGATAGCAATTTTCTTTTTGTATTTTGCTACGGCGTCAACCTCGTACTCTCCCATCGGCGGCGGACTTGGTAAAAACTTGCCGTACTTTCGGCTTAATGTTAGGTAGCCGTGCTGCCACAAATGGTCGATCAGAAGATCAACTTTTTCCCGTTTGGATTTCGGAGCCATTTTCTTTCCTAATTAAATCTTGGAATTATCGGAATCATCGGAGAAAATCTTTCCTTCGGTAATACTCTTATGTTGCACATTTTTTCAAACTCATACATTTTAATTTCGCTTGAACCGATAATTCTGCCGAACAAAACTTTCTTACCATTTTTATTTCTGTTCATGTGGTAAGGTTCCAAAACTATCTCACTAAAACCATACAAAAATTTTACTCTGTTTCTATTTATGATAGCCGATGTGAATAATATCGATTTCATTTTTTCTCCTTTAATTGTAGGTTCTAAATACGCCAACGACTTTTCCAATGATCGAAAATTCTTCCAAGTTTTCAACTTCAATCGGAGAATATTTTTCGTTTTCGGGAACAAGCATCACCTTGTTTTCTTTTCTGAAGAAACGTTTCATCGTGGCTTCGTCTCTTAAAAGTGCAACAACAATATCGCCGTTGGAAGCATCTTTCTGCGGCGAAATGATCACAAGATCGTCATCGAAAATCCCAGCATTGATCATGCTGTCGCCGCGTACCTTCAATCCAAAACAGCCGTTCTTGTTGTTAATCAAATTCGAATCAACCATATAGTTGCCTTCAATATTTTCTTCCGCTAAAACCGGCTGACCGGCAGCCACTCTACCTACAATCGGCAGTTCAATTAGATTATCGAAGAGATGTTTCGATTTGTTGACAGTCTCGCCCAAGACTGCAAGTGTTCTGCTGGTTTTGCTTTCGTTGGAAAGGTATCCTTTCTTAACTAGCGCGTCGATGTGGCGCTTCACTCCAAATGTGCTGGCAATACCGAATTGCTTTCCAATCTCACGGAAGGAAGGTGGATATCCTTTTGCAGCGATAAACTGCTGGATGAAATCCAGAATTTCTTGCTGACGTTCGGTTAACTCATTTTTCATCATAGTGTTCCTTTGTTCACCTAAAAATTAGTGAACAAAAGAACACTTGTCAAGGGAAAATTTTGGAAAAATAAACTTTTTTTAGACGGATATTAGGTCTTACTTCTGAGGAAAAACTCGACTGGCAATTGCGCACTAGTCACTGGTCATTTGGCAGTTGCTGGATATGGTTTGCAAGTTGACGCTGATTATTTTATGTTGTTAACAGGAGGAAAGGGAATTTGAAACTGATTTTTGAAAGGGAAACAAATACATCTATTGAAATAGTAAATCGTAATTCTATTTCTAACGTCACGCCGAAGTGGAAACATCAGGTTAAATCTGGTAATTCTCTATGCGTAGCCTCTCATACTTTTAAAAATTCATTGTCAATTAATAAACTATTTCACATAATGTAAGTAATAGTTAGGTAACAACAGGAAGTGTAAGGATTATGTCTTATAAAATCAAAGTACATTTTAAGAATAGCGCATCAACCTATTATGATGCTGCTTTATCTTATGCTAGAAAATTTGAGTGTTTTGAAGAATCAGGGAGTAAGAAAGAGTTAAACATAGTTGAAATTCCATCAGAAGAATTACAAGGCAAAATAACATATTTTAATTCTCTCTGGGAAACTATAAAAGGATGGAAAGGCACTGAGATATATTTGAATGAAAGAATAATTGATCCCAAATCTCTAAGTCTAATTAATAATGTTACAAGTTGTTATGTGGGATA
>JAJYMU010000008.1 GCA_021786655.1 Bacteroidota bacterium | reverse complement strand
GAAAGCGATTCTCGACTGTAACTCAGTCTTATTTGAATGAAGAAGTTGTGATTCTTAAATGGAAATAAAGGAGGGTGCAGTGTCCGATCAAAACAGGTATTCATTGATAATTGAAGATATCTTCTTAAAGCATTACAGAAAAGATGAGAACGAAATTACTTTCTCGCGGTCAGAAATTATTGAGACAGCTAAAAAATTGAAAATAAAACTCCCACTCAACCTTGGAGATATAATCTATTCTTTTCGATATAGAACTCCTCTCCCAGAAAAGATTATCAATACTGCGTCCAAGAATCTTGAATGGATTATTCGTCCCGCTGGTAGAGCCAAATATAAATTTATTCTTACGAAACAATCTTTTATTACTCCAAGCGAACATTTAGCAGAAACAAAAATCCTGAATGCTACTCCCGGTTTAATTGCAAGATATGCACTGGGTGACGAACAAGGTCTTCTTGCACATGTAAGGTATAATCGGTTAATCGATATTTTCACTGGGCTGACCAGTTATTCACTACAGAATCATTTGCGAACAACTGTACCCGAGATGGGTCAGGTTGAAACGGATGAATTGTACATTGCAGTGGATAAGCGTGGCGTGCACTACGTTATTCCTGTGCAGGCAAAAGGTGGGAATGACAGATTGAGTATTGTTCAAATTTTGCAGGATTATGCGCTGTGCGAATCAAAATTCCCTCTTCTCCTTTGCAAGCCAATAGCCGCACAATTTAAGAAGAACGGAGCTATAGTTCTTTTCGAATTCGAAAAGGCAGAGGATCAAATTAAAATTGTATCCGAGAAACATTATCGTTTAGTCGAACCCAGCGAGTTATCGAAAGAGGAACTAGAAAAATACAATACCAGAATTCAATAATTTCAAAGAGAATTTTATATTCATACTTGTGTTCCTCTTCGAAATCTTTACGAATCGAAGAGAGAATATAGGCTGGACATTTACGGAGAAAAAATTTTATGGTTAAGACTCAATTAGTCGTTGTTGGCGGTGGACCCGGCGGATATGCTGCAGCATTTCTCGCGGCCGATCTTGGTATGCAAGTCACATTGATTGATCTCGAGAAAAATCCCGGCGGCGTTTGTTTGTACCGCGGATGTATTCCTTCCAAAGCATTGCTTCACGTCGCAAAACTAATTCACGAAGCAGACGAAGCAAAGAAATGGGGAATCGAATTCGGCGAACCCAAAATAGACATAAACAAACTGCGTGATTTTAAAAACGGAGTTGTAAATAAAATGACCGGTGGACTGGGTCAGCTTTGCAAATCAAGAAAAGTAAATTACATCAACGGTAGAGCAACATTTGTAAATTCAACTACGTTATCCATCAACAAGGTTGACGGAATTACCGAAGAAGTTGTTTTTGAAAAAGCTATTCTTGCCACAGGTTCGGTTCCAGCTAAAGTGCCGGGGCTATCGATTGATTCGCCGCGTGTGATGGATTCGACTGCCGCGCTTGAATTGAATGACGTTCCGAAACGGCTGCTTGTAATCGGCGGCGGATACATTGGATTAGAGCTCAGTACTGTTTATGCCGCGCTCGGCAGTAAAGTCACAGTTGTCGAAATGCTTCCCGGAATTTTACCCGGTGCGGATAGAGATCTTGTCGCCGTTTTGGAAAAGCGCGTTAAAACAACCATGGAAAATGTTTACGTTGAAACAAAAGTTGTTGAACTACGGGAATCCGTCCCTTCGGGAAAAGAAACTTCAAGCGGAATTCAGGTTAAGCTTGAAGGTAAAGACGTTGCAGAGTCCGTTCAAACATTTGATAAAGTTTTAATTTCCGTTGGAAGAAAACCGGTAACAGCCGGTCTCGGATTGGAAAACACAAAAGTGAAAGTAAACGAGCGCGGGTTTGTTGTTGTTGATAAAACTCAGAAGACTGATGATGCAAATATTTTCGCTATCGGTGACATTGTGGGTAATCCAATGCTTGCACATAAAGCTTCCGCGGAGGGAAAAGTTGCAGTCGAAGTAATACTTGGTCACAAAGCTGCATTCGAACCGAACGCAATTCCCGCAGTTGTATTTACCGATCCGGAACTTGCATGGACGGGTTTAAGCGAAACCGAAGCGCGCGAAAAGGGAATCAAAGTTGAAGTCGCGAAATTTCCATGGGCAGCAAGCGGTCGCGCAACAACGCTCGATCGAAACGATGGAATGACAAAACTTGTCATTGAACCCGAGACTGAAAGAATCCTTGGCGTTGGTATCGTTGGAGTTGGCGCTGGCGATATGATTGCCGAAGGAACGTTGGCAATAGAAATGGGTGCGGTTGTAAAAGATTTGGAGTTAACGATTCATCCCCATCCAACTCTATCTGAAACGATGATGTTTGCAGCAGAACTTTTCTATGGACACGCAACGGATATGTACCGCCCGAAGAGAAAATAGCTTAATTGAACTGTCAAGTAGCTTGCATGTGGATGAGAAATATTTTTTCATTAGAAAGTTTGAAAATTACTTATTACGTTCGGAGTGACAATTAAGAATTACGGTATAAAAATTTGAGAACTAAAATATTTCTGTCCATTCTTTTTTTGTTTACACTTCAGATTTCTGCACAGAATTACAATTGGGCTCGGCATGATTCACTGGTGAAAGCAGGCATCAACCAGATCTATGGAATCGAATTTGACAAAGCTGAAAAAACTTTTGATGTAGTCGAAAAAGAATATTCGACGCATCCCTCCGGAAAATTTTTCAAAGCAATGATAACCTGGTGGCGGATACTGCTTAATCTCGATGACGAAAGCATGGATCAAAAATTTTATGATCAGCTTGATGAAACAATTAAAATGTGTGATGATATTTTAGATAAAAATGATGAGAACGTTGACGCAATGTTTTTCAAAGGCGGAGCTTTGGGATTCCGCGGAAGACTTCGCGCCATACGCGAAAGCTGGTTCAAAGCCGCGCTCGATGGGAAAGAAGGTCTCGGACTTGTATTCAAAGCTTATCAGGCAAATCCAAAAAATGTTGATATCCAACTGGGGTTTGGAATCTATCATTATTATGCGGAAGTAATTCCGCAAAAATATCCGGCTGTAAAACCTTTTATGATATTCTTTCCAAAGGGAGACAAAACTAAAGGTCTTAAAGAGCTTGAGAACGTAGCATGGAACGGAAGATACGCACGCATAGAAGCGCGGTATTTTTTGCTCACGCTGAATTTCCAGTTTGAAGAAAACATGACCGAGACTTTGAAATGGGTGCACATGCTTCTTTATGATTTTCCGAACAACCCGATGTTTCAACGTTACTACGGACTGGTTTACGTAAAACAAAACAACTACAGTGAAGCGTCAAAAATTTTCCGCGAGATTTATTATAAGTGCAATCAAAAAATGCCGGGTTACAACGATAGATTTAAGCGCGAGGCGACTTACTACGTTGGGAATGATTTTATGATCAAGAATAAACCGGATTCAGCCGCAGTCTATTTTGAAAAATCGGAAAAACTTTCTCTTTCACTGGATAAAAAAGAAGAATCCGGATTTCAGATTAACGCTGTTTTGTTTTTAGGAATGTTGTACGATCAACTTGGCGAACGAGAGAAGGCAATTCAATATTATAATAGAGTGCTTCAACTGAAAGAGCGAAATAATTCGCATCAGCAGGCAGCGCAATTTCTTAAAACACCGTATAAAAGATAATTGAGAATGGAGAATTGCGAATTGAGAGTTTTATGAAAGTATTTGAAAAACATGAGGAATATGGTAATCCAATCTTAGAGAAAAGTTTTCAGTTTGCAGTTAGGATTGTGAAATTTTATTTGAATCGTATTAAAGAATCTTACGAGTTACGAGACTTGCTAAGACAATTAATGCGTAGCGGCACTTCAATTGGTGCTAATGTAGCTGAGTCTCAAGAAGCAGCATCCAGAAAAGATTTTGTAAACAAACTTTCAATTGCCTTAAAAGAAGCAAGAGAAACTGAATATTGGTTGAAGGTATTTGAAAAGTCTTCTGTAATCAGTGAGAAAGAATTCGCAAGCTTATTTAATGATTGCGATGAAATAATTCGTTTATTAGTATCAATCTTAAAAAAATTAAAAGAGAATTAATTCTCAATTCTAAATTCTAAATTCGCAATTGCTCTTAAAGGCTTGTCGATATTCCGAATCTGTGTAGCGCTCCGATGGAGCCGAGAGACGAAAAAGAATAATCTACGTTGTAATCCTTAACGATAAATCCAAGTCCCAAACTAAATCCGGCTAATCCCGCAATACTTCCAATCTTTAGATCTTTTCTCTTTTCGTTATCATAACCGAAACGCAATCTTAAACTTTTTCCCAAACGGAATTCACCGCCAACTGTGATCTGCCCGAATCTGCTGAAGAAATTACTTTTGCTTTCGTTCAAACGATTGAACGACCAAAAAAATCTGAACGGCAGTTTTTCCAATTCTTTTGAGAAGCCGAGCCGGACATCAAGCGGCAAAGTTTCTTTTGTACTGAAGTATGATGAGAGTTGTGTCCCAAGGTTCAAAACCGAAAAACCGAAATTCCATCTTTGATCTGGAATTGCATAATGCAGTCCAAGATCGAGTGCTAAAGCGGTTGAAGATTGATCTGCAATGCTGGAGTAAATGAACTTAACATTTGCGCCGTAATAAAAATTCTGATCGAGCTGATTTCCGTAACCGACAAGAAAAGCTGTTTCGCCCGCGCCGAAGGTGCCGATATTGCTTCCATCGGCTGTCGCTTTTGTAAACGTTCCATAATTAATGTATTGAACTCCGGCGGAAAATCTACCGATTCCTTCATAATTTTTTGAAACTGCTACACTTGCTGAATTGATATCCATCAAGTGTTTTAAGTATGAAAATGAAACGGGGGTTCCGCTAAGTAAATTGATTCCAGCGGGATTGTAAAACATTACATTCGGGTCGTCGCCGTTGGCAACAAAGCTGCCGGCAAGCGCTGCCGCGCGCGGACTTGTATCAAGCCGCAAAAAATCATAAGTGTTTTGTGCGAATGTAGAAGTTGTAAACAAAACCAATGCTGCAAAAACAAAAATCTTTTTCATATTCCCAAATAATTTTGATGCGATTTTACTGATAATTGTTTTTAAAGGCAAGGCATTAACAACTGGGGAGCGCCGGAACAAAGAATCGAGTATTTATGTTATAAAGTCGGAATGTTAATTACTTGATGTGTCTTAACATTCATGATAAATTTGTACATCAAAAAAGGAGAGTTACCGATGAACGGTTTTAAGACTGTAATACTTATGACTGCAATGATGGTTTTGTTTATTCTTGTAGGAAGTTTGATAGGCGGTGAAAGCGGAATGATGATTGCGTTTGTAATTTCGCTCGCAATGAATTTTGGATCATACTGGTTTTCGGATAAAATTGTTTTGGCAATGTACAGAGCGCATGAAGTTACACGAGAAGAATACCCGCAGCTTTATAATATAGTAGAGAAGTTATCGATGCAAGCGGGCTTACCAATGCCGAGAGTTTATGTTATGGATAATCCTGCTGCGAATGCATTTGCGACCGGCAGAAATCCAGAGCACAGCGCCGTTGCAGTGACGACCGGCATTATGAATATTCTGAACGCCGATGAGCTTGAAGGAGTTATTTCCCACGAACTTACTCATGTTCAACATAGAGATATTCTTGTAGGAACTATCGCTGCAACTTTAGTCGGTACGATTACATTTATCGCAAGGATGGCGGGATGGGCGGCAATGTTCGGCGGCGGAAGAAGCGAAAGAGACCGCGATAATGTTTTTGCCGATCTTGCACTGATAATTATTGCGCCAATTGCCGCAATGTTAATTCAGCTTGCAATTTCCAGATCACGCGAATACATGGCAGATGAAGGCGGTGCAAAAATTTCCGGCAAACCGCTTGCGCTTGCATCTGCGTTAAATAAACTTTCGCGGGCAACAGAAATTGTTCCGATGACTAATGCGGGTACATCTTCTGCTCACATGTTTATTGTTAATCCGCTCCGCGCAAAAGCAATGATGAAGTTGTTCTCCACTCATCCGCCAATTGAAGATAGAATTGCACGGCTCCAAGAAATTGCCGCGGGAAGAAGATAATTTCTTTTCACAATGGTCTTGGCGTCTAAGTATTTTTATGTCATGCCGGACTAGATCCGGCATCTATTCCATTGTTGATATTCCGAATACTAATCTATAATTTGAATTCGTTCACTTAACAAAATCTTTGAGAGTCATTGAAAACTGTATCTGCAATTCTTTTTTTCTCGATCACCATTTGTATCAGTTCTTTATCAGCTCAAACTAAAAGTAATTTAGAAGTTATTTATAGTCTGATTGACCGATCCGTTGCAAAAGCTGATTCTGCAATTGGCGGCAAGCAAAACATTTTTTTGAGTGTTACCAATCCGCAAACACTCGATGTTTTGAAACCGCGAGTACAGGAAGCGTTCAACTCTAAGGGATATGTTCTGCTCGGTCAAAAAGATGAAGCGCGCAAATCAATTGACTATACCTTGGTTTCCGCGAAGGTCGAGTATAAAGATTCCTTTTCGGATGGATTATTCGGCGGTACGTTATTGCTGCGAGAAATCAGTCTCGCGGGCTCATTTTCGGTTGAAGCCGGCAGCGGAATAATCAACCCGCAGTGGTTTTCCGAAACCATAACCGACACCGTTAATCTTGACGAATTGAATTCAATTGAAAACCAAGCTCTTCCCTTCACTCAGGCGCCGGTTCCTTCACTCCCGCTTTTATCAAATTTATGGGAACCGATAATAGTTGTTGGAACTCTAATCGTTACGGTTGTTTTGTTATTTACGGTTAGAAGCAAGTAGAACACTTTCCGGTAATTCGGTTTCCCCGGCTTGCCTTCTGCAATCATGTTTGTTTATTTTTACAACGTCTTTTCAAAACGAGGTATAATTTTGCCGATCAAAACAAAAAATCTTTTATATGTATTGCTGGCTGCGCTAATAGTCGGGTGTTCAAGCTCTATGGATACGACCAAGTTTACACCAGAGGAACATTTCAATTATGCGATGAAGTTGTATAACGA
>JAJYMU010000044.1 GCA_021786655.1 Bacteroidota bacterium | reverse complement strand
CACCGCGCATTTTTCTCGAATATTTTCCCGATCAAATTAATTTCATCGTTTCTTTTTTCAACTTGCCCGACGCAAGTCGAGGCAGACTCATGTTCTTGCTCTTGCCCGCTTCGACTTGCCGAAGACGAGGCGAGTTCATACAACTCCCCCTTCAGTTCCTCATCAATATCATTCTCAATTTGATCAGGCGTATCGTGATTTTTTTCTACTGAAAGATTCTGCAGATCGTATTCAGAAGCCAGTACAAGCGGATTGTTGAGATAATCAAAAATATCCGAACTGCTTTCTGAAACATTTATTGACGACGCCACGGTTGCCGAATTTATTTTATCGAGCGATCTTTGGCTGTCGGGATCAAAATGTCGAATCGATTCCAGAAAGTCTCCGTCAAATTCCAAACGGCACGGCTGCTTTTCGCTGTATGACCAGAAATCAATTATAGAGCCGCGCACAGAAAAATCTCCAGGGTCCTCAACAAATTTTTCCCTGTTGTAATCAATCGAGTGAAAATACTCAACCAGGTCGTCGTATGTTATGCTGCCACCGATTGCAATCTTGGTGGTGTTTTTCTCAACCGAATCTTTTGAAGGCAGTTTGAGTCTTAAAATATCGTAAGTTGAAATGAGAATGAACCGTTCCCGGTTATTCAGGTCGGTTAGTTTCTCTTGCAGAGATTCGATGTTCAGATCGTCGGCAGCAATTACTCGTTCTTCTAATCCCAGTATGCTCAATTCAACTTTAGTTTCGTTTACTGATTGAACGCTAGGGCAAAGCAGCAAAATTTGTTTCTGCTCATCGGAAATTGATTTAACAAAAAGACTCTTTGACGAGCCGGCAAATGGTGAAACAAAAACTTTTTTCTGCCGGTCTGAAATAAAAAGTTTTGCCTTCAGGTCGCGAAGTGATGAGAGCAGTTCAGTAGTCATATCAAAATCTGTTTTCATTTATTATTCTGACCACCCCCCGCCTCGAACGACGAAGTCGGGCAGGCTTTTGTTCCCCCTCCTAAATTAGGGGGATGAAGGGGAGGTCGATTTAAAATACACGAAACCCTCCTCCGCCTATACGGAGAGGGGCATTTACAATTACTAACACAAATTTAACGGATTTGATTCAATTATATTAGTATCGTTTAAGACAACTCTCGAATTTATCGCATTGCAAACCCGAGGGTTCTTTTTCAGCTCAAGATACTAATTAATTAAAGAGAAATGCCTACCACAATATGATGCGTATTTATTATTTCACTATCAATTTCATAGTAATATCTTAAATCAATATTTAACTTCGAAAAGATTGGGTAGATAACACCAATCCCAAAGTCGAGACTGTATGAATGATCGGGAAATTGTTCAACATGTTTTGTTCTATATTCATTCGGCAGTTCATCAAACGAATTGTAAGTCCAGGTTGTGCCGGGAGAACTATAAATTCTTGCATCAATAAGTTTGTAGTTAAAACTTCCAATGATGTAGGGCGCAAAAGTTTGCTCATGAAAAACATACTGAATCCCAACGGAGACAGGAAACATGTCGTAACCTTTCTTGTTAACATCATATTGATCTGCCCAATAGTATTGAACATTGTTAATGATCCCTGTGCGATAAGACTTTACAGTATATGCCTCCGTTTTGTATGACTTCGAATAGCCTAAAGACAAATTCAAATTAAGATTAGAGATTAGATTGGCATTAAACTCAAAAAGAAAACTGCCTCCCGTTTCCGAATTATTTCCAAAATTAATTCCGCCGTAAATGCCATAATTCAATTCAGAAAATGGAACCGAATTGGTTTTACTCTGCGCAAATAAAATGCTACAAGAAAAAACGAGACAAATAACAAAAAACTTTTTCACTGCTAACTCCTTTATTATTTTTTACTCACTTTAAGGATGTTACTAAATTGCTCTCTTTTAAGAAATGTGTTACCGCTGCTTTTTTAACAATGAATCCATCTTTACATACTTTCCAATTTCTCTCCCATTAATCTTCATATAATTTACAATAAATAGATCCCGCTTATCAGTAGTAAAAGAAATACCTAAATACCCAAAATATTTTGCATAATATGTTTTTTCACCTCCTGGACCAGTAAAACTATATATATCATAGAAAACGCCAGCGGGTGTCTCAAATTCATCTAAATGCTTTGCAGTTAATGAGTCGGGGGGGACACCTTGACCTAATACTCCAGCAGTCTGTAACCATTTATCTCCATCGTGTGGTTTTATTTTTGCAAGTTTTTGTTCAAAATATGGATTTCCAGGAATTTTTGATGTTTTCTCCAATTCAGTATAATAGTAAAAGCCATCACGGATAAAACTATATTCAATACGACGACTATAAGAGCTGTAAATGGACGTATACCATTCATTGATAAAAACTTCTGTACTGTCTGTACGAAATGTTTTTCCGGTAATTCTCCAGACCGTATATACTGTACTGTTATTAGAATAAGGCATATAAAATTGTCTTATGTCGCCGACATTCAATGTCATGTATTCATCTGTAGTTATGCTGGTTATCTCATTTAAGGGTGCTGTTGATGTATCACATGCCGTAGAAAATGAAAGAATAATAATTGACATAAATAAAAGAAACTTCATGGCAGCTCCTAAAGAAACAAAAAATATCTAACTTCTCATCGAAATATCAAATTTTAGTCAGGGCAAGTATTTCTACTTGCCCCAATATTTTCTTCCGACGTTATTTCGCAACGATCATCTTTTTAACCGAGATGAAATTCTTTGCATTAAGCTGATACAAATAAATTCCACTAGCAAGGTTAGAAGCGTCAAAGGTTACAGAATACTTTCCTCTATTCTTAAAATCATTTACAAGAGTTTGCACTTCTCTGCCCAAAACGTCAAATATTTTTAAGGAAACAAATCCATCTTCAGGTAACTGATAATTTATAATGGTCGTAGGATTAAACGGATTGGGTGAGTTTTGCTTAAGTACAAACTCATTCGACGATTTTACACTTAAAGGCGATTCATCTGCTAATTTAGCAGTAGCCTCATTATTATGTGGAGAATTTATGACAGCAGCATTGCCTCCAATTGAAATTGTTAAGATATTTGAAGTAAAAGTAATATTATGAGCATCGGTTACAACACACTTTAGATAAACTCCATTGGCATTATAATCAAATGATCGTGTTAAAGTGGGACTGTTCGAACCTGTAGGATACCATGTATTCACTGGTAGTAGATTTGGCTGTATCCCACTTCTTGCAGCAAAAGCACCATTACTCGCATACATATAATACCATTGATAATTAAAAGGCCAATATCCCCCTATTGGAGCTGCATTCCATGTTCCATTTTGTTGAACGCCTAAACTAGTCGGGCCACTAATATTAACCCCAGTAAAAATCGGATGCGGATCAACGTAGAAAGTCAGAATGACCGAATACATATAGTAATCAGACGCACCTCCCAAATCCTGAACTACATGGACAGCTGCTTGAATATGATATGTCCCGCTTTGCGTGAAAGACCAACCACCACTCTGACCATTTACCCAAAGGTCCCAATGCCCATCTGGATATTGAACTCTTGCTCCATACCAATCAGTCACAAAGTATAGCGAAACTGTAAGTATATGATAATTTACACCCGCTCTATCGTTGCTGTCCATAACATAATGGGTACCATTAGAAGGGTAATCGATATACACATTTGACCCGAATAAAAATGTGTTGAGGAATACAAAAAATATTAATAAAAACTTTTTCATACTCTACTCCATAAATATTAATAAAAAAATTTATGGCGGAATAATTATATTACGCTACGCAAACAAATATTCTTAACAGCTTGCAAGGCTGTAGTCATACAAAACAACCATTTGTTTGCTTTAACCCCGGTGCCGCCAGCGCCGGGGATATTTAAAATATTTTCAATTGCTTTTGCCTCCGGTCATTAATTACTCAAACAACCTATTAATCTTAACAATAATAACATAAATGTATGTGTGCAATGTTTTGGTATAGAAGATTTAACTGAATATTTTGTAACGGTTCGAAAAATATTTTTTGAAATGTTTTCAACTTTCCCCCTTGTTTGTCAACCTAAGCTGTTGTTTAAGAAAAAGCGGTGTTGTGACATGATGTAGTTCCCCGATATTTTGAAAATAGTTTAGTAATTATTCTTACTAAAATCAAATAGTAAATTCCGGAAGCATACGCTACGCTATTATCAAAACAAGAACGAATAGAGAATATTTTTTACACTTACCATGATCAGTAACGCCGTAGATTGATTCAATTATTATAACTTTCTGCATCACCGAATAATCCGATTTTTCTTATTTTGCTATCAGATTTCCATTCACAAATGTCAGGAAATTCGCAATGGCACTTTTCAAAGCAAAGAAAGCCGTGGAACTAACTCCCGAAGAACTAAGATGGACATGCAACCCGGAGGTTTTTGAATTTGAATCAACGACAAATCTAAAACCGATCGAGGGAATTGTCGGACAGGAGCGGGCACTCAAGGCGCTTCGGCTCGGTGTTGATTTGAAAAGTCAAGGTTACAATATTTTCGTTACCGGACTTTCCGGAACCGGCAAGTTTACGGCAATCCAGCAGATGCTGGAATCGATCACGCCGGATTGTTCTCACCTAAGCGATTATGCTTACGTAAATAATTTCAAAGATGAAGACAGACCGACATTGCTTCAATTTCCAGCCGGACAAGCCGCCAAATTCAAAAAAGATTTATCGCGGGCAATAAAATTTCTTCAGGAAAAAATTCCGCAAGTTCTATCCACTGAGCCGTTTGTTACCAAACGGAAACAACTCCTTTCGGAATTTGGAAAAGTTCAGCAGACGATGATGAACAACTTTGAAGACAAGCTCCGCAAAGACAATATGACGCTGGGACAAATTAAGATTGGCGAAATGCCACGACCGGAAATTTTTGCCGTGATAGAAAACCAGCCTGTGTTTATTCAGCAGCTCGATGAGTATATCCACGATAAGAAAATAACGGAAGAACAGGCAAAAGATTTTCAGACAAAATATTTGAGCTACCAGGAAGAACTTCAGAAAGTTTTCAAAGAGAGTTTACGACTAACGCAGGACTTCCAGGAAAGAATTTCAAAATTAGAAGGCGAATACGCCAACACAATTGTTTCAGTTACAATGGACGACCTGAAGAAAAAATACAAAGACGCTAAAATCCGCGAGTATTTCAAAGATATTCACGAAAATATTTTGCAGAATCTCGATGTGTTTAAGGGACAAAAACCGGCACGCGAAGAATCAAATGGCGGAATCGTTATCGATTATCTGAAAGAATACGAAGTGAACATCATTCTTGATAACACAAACACGAAACGGTGCCCGGTTATTATCGAAACATCTCCTGCTTACAGCAATCTGTTCGGAACAATTGAAAAATACAGCGACGGAAGAGGCGGCTGGTATGCCGACTTCACAAAAATAAAAGCCGGTACGCTGCTGCGCGCCAACGGCGGTTATCTTGTCATCAATGCAATGGATGCTTTTACTGAAGCCGGAGTTTGGAAAACTTTAAAACGTGTTCTACTCTACGGCAAATTGGAAATTCAAGACCTCACAAATCTTTATCAGTTATATCCCAGCATTTTAAAACCGGAACCGATCGAGATTGAAACCAAAGTGATAATGGTCGGCAACAATTATATCTATTCGCTCCTATCTGCGTACGAAGACGACTTTAATAAAATTTTCAAGATCAAAGCTGATTTTGATTATGAAATGCAGCGCACCGATCAAGCGCTTACGGAATACGCGATGATCGTTAAGAAATTGATTGAAGATGAAAAGCTTCTCGAGTTCGATAAATCCGCCATCTCAAAAATTATAGAGTACGGCGCGCGTTACGCCGGAGAAAAAAATAAATTGACGACTCGTTTTGCTTACATTGCCGATCTCACGCGGGAAGCCAACTTCTGGGCGCTGGACGGCGCTGAAAAAATGGTGAGAGACGTTCACGTCGTTCAAGCTTACGATTCGGCAAAAGACCGCCACGGTCTGTATGAATCCAAACTTTCTCAAATGATAAACGACGGAACGATTTTAATCGATACCGAAGGTTCGCGCATAGGCACTGTAAACGGTTTAGCCGTTTATGAAAGCGGTCATTATTCGTTCGGCAAACCATCGAGAATAACCGCCAGCGTTGCTCTCGGCAGCGGAAATATTATCAATGTTGAAAGAGAATCCGGCTTGAGCGGCAGTACACACAACAAAGGAGTTCTTATCATCGGCGGTTACTTCCGGGAAAATTTCGGTTCAAGAATTCCACTGTCGTTCACTGCCAGTTTGGTTTTTGAACAAGGTTACGGAATGATTGACGGCGACAGCGCATCGATCTCCGAGATTTGCGCGTTGCTTTCAGCCATTTCTAAAATTCCAATCAAACAATCGTTGGCAATAACGGGATCGGTAAATCAGAAAGGTGAAATACAACCTATTGGCGGAGTGAACGAAAAAATTGAAGGTTTCTTTGATGTATGCAAACAGCGCGGCTTAAATGGAACCAACGGCGTGATAATTCCTGTTCAAAATGTTAAGGACCTGATGCTCAAGGAAGAAGTTGTTGCAGCAGTTTCAGAAAAGAAATTTCATATCTATTCGGTTTCAAAAGTTGAAGAAGCAATTGAAATATTAACCGGTACTCGCGCCGGTAAAAAATTGAGGAACGGAAAGTTTGAGACCAACACTGTTTTTGGTGAAGTTGAAAAAGAACTTGCCTCTATGAGAAAAAGAATACTACCGCCAAAGAAAAAGAATTCCAACAACAAAGAAGAAAAAACAAGACCAAAAAAAGGAAAAAGTAAGAAGTGACCATAAAATATTCCAAGACAAAAATTCTTGCAACGTTAGGACCCGCGACGGACACGTGCGAAAAACTGGAAGCATTAGTTGACGCAGGATGCGATGCGTTCCGTCTCAACTTTTCACACGGCTCGGATGAATATTTTGAAAAAATTTTCGAACGCATAAACCAATTGTGCGTCAGCAAGTCTTTGCCAATTCCGATATTGATCGATCTTCAAGGACCGAAAATTAGAATCGGTGAACTGAGCCAGCCGGAAATTGAAATTTGCACCGGCGCTGAAATTGAAATCAC